>JBDSMK010000234.1:0-3253 GCA_039915905.1 Ilumatobacteraceae bacterium | reverse complement strand
CGTTGGAGCCGCCCATCGCGAGGTAGTGGTCGCTGCGGAAGAACGCGCCGAAGCCGAGCGCCTCGGCGCGTCGGGCAACACTTAGCAGCGTGTCGTACGTAGCGCCCTGTTGGGGTTCGGTGAAGATGCGAAGGTCGGCGAGTTGCACGGGTCCGACGGTAACTGGTGGCCACAGCGACCGCTGGGCCCTACCACCGGTCAGTCGATGATCGCCTGATAGACGAGCTGTTTGAGCTGGCTGCGGATCGGGTGGCTGCTGCTCGGCAGTAACTGGGTGAAGAACTGCACGGTCATGTCTTCCACCGGATCGACCCAGAAGGCTGTGCTGGCCGCCCCACCCCACGCGAACTCACCGACGCTTCCGGGCACCTTGCCGGCCACCGGGTCGATGGTGACGCTGACCCCGAGCCCGAAACCCACGCCGTCGAAGGCGCCTTCGGAGAACAGTGGTCGTCCGAACGTGGCCAGATCCACCCCACCGGGGAGGTGGTTGCTGGCCATGTACCGCACGCTGGAAGGCGACAGCACGCGCACGCCGTCGAGCTCACCTTCGTTGATCAGCATCTGTGTGAATCGGTGGTAGTCGTAGGCCGTGCTGACCAGTCCGCCGCCACCGAGATGTGCTGCCGGCGGTGTCAGCGCAGCGTTGCCGAACGCCTCCAACCGCATCGCCGAGCCTGTCGCAGGATGCACGCCGTACAACGCGGCCAGCCGACCGGTATCGGCTGCGGCCACTGACCATGCCGTGTCGTGCATCCCCAGCGGTTGCAGAACGGCGGTGCTGAGGTGCTCGTCGAACCGCTGTCCGGTGATCACTTCGATCACCCGACCAAGAACGTCCAGGCCCATTGAGTAGTTCCACTCTGTGCCTGGTTGGAACACCAGTGGCAGAGCGGCCAGGCGGTCACAGATCGCGGCGAGATCGGCGTCGGCAGGCACCCCCCATTCGAAGCCGGCCTGGCGGTACATCGCGTCCACCGGATGGGCGTTCATGAATCCGTACGTCAAGCCACTGGTGTGGCTCAACAAATGCCACAGCTGCATGGGTTCGCGCATCGGCTCGAGCATCGGGTTGGTGGTGCTGCCAGAACGCCAGACCTTGGTCTGGGCGAACGCCGGGATGTACTTGCTGACCGGGTCGCGCAACTCGAACGCCCCCTGTTCCCAAAGCGTCAGCGCGGCCACTGCGGTGAGGGGCTTGGTCATCGAATAGATCCGCCAGATGGTGTCCGCGTCTACCGCTGCGCCGGACTCGATGTCGCGTTGACCGGCCATCGACAGGTGTGCGACCTTGCCGTGGCGTGCGATTGAGATCAGCCAGCCGGGCAGCCGGCCGTCGTCGACATAGCGCTGGAAGTGGCGGTCGATCCTGGCCAACCGGTCGGCATCGAGGCCGACTTCCGCGGGATCGGTCTCGATGTGCAGTTGCCCCATGGGCAGACGCTAGTTGAGCGAGCCGTCGGTCGGTCGGCTCGTGTCGACATGAGTGAACACGTAGCAGGAGCTTGAGTCACCATCACTCAAGATATCTGTTGGTGATGGTGTGGTGGTCGCCGACATTGGGTAGTCTCGTAGCAACGCAGACATCCAGTTGAGCCAGCCCCAGTTGAGCCAGCCCCCAATTCAGCCAGCCCAGCGATCAAGCATCGAACCGATAAAGCGTCGAACCCATCATGAATCGAACAAGGAGCACCTAAATCATGGCCAAAGCAGTCGGCATCGATCTCGGCACCACGAACTCTGTGGTGTCCGCGCTCGAGGGTGGCGAGCCCGTCGTCATCCCCAACTCCGAAGGTGCACGCACCACGCCTTCCGTGGTCGCCTTCAGCAAGGCCGGCGAGGTCCTCGTCGGCGAGGTGGCCAAGCGCCAGGCGATCACCAACCCGGATCGCACGTTCCGCTCGATCAAGCGTCACATGGGCGAGAACTGGCGCAGCGACGACATCGACGGCAAGAAGTACACGGCCCAGGAGATCAGCGCACGCACACTGATGAAGCTCAAGCGCGACGCCGAGGCATACCTAGGCACCACCGTCACCCAGGCGGTCATCACGGTGCCCGCGTACTTCGACGACGCCCAGCGCACCGCCACCAAGGAGGCCGGGCAGATCGCCGGACTCGAGGTGCTGCGGATCATCAACGAGCCCACCGCTGCGGCCTTGGCCTACGGCCTCGACAAGGGCGCCGAGGATGAGAAGGTGCTGGTGTTCGACCTCGGCGGTGGCACGTTCGACGTGTCCGTGCTGGAGATCGGCGACGGAGTGTTCGAGGTCAAGAGCACCCACGGCGACACCCAACTCGGCGGCGACGACTGGGACCAGCGGGTCATCGACTGGCTGGTGCAGCAGTTCAAGAGTGCCCACGGAGTAGATCTGGCCGCCGACCGGATGGCCGGGCAGCGCCTCAAGGAGGCCGCCGAGAAGGCCAAGATCGAGCTCAGTCAGGTGCAGCAGACCCAGATCAACCTGCCGTTCATCACCGCTACCGCCGATGGCCCACTGCACCTCGACGAGATGCTCAGCCGTGCCAAGTTCCAGGAGATGACGGCCGACCTCATCGAGCGTTGCCGTATCCCCTTCGAGCAGGCACTGAAGGATGCCGGCATCGCCAAGGGCGAGTTGAACCACGTCATCTTGGTGGGCGGGTCGACCCGCATGCCGGCGGTCACCGATCTGGTGACGAGCCTCACCGGCAAAGAGCCGAACAAGAGCGTCAACCCTGACGAAGTCGTCGCCGTAGGCGCCGCTATCCAGGCCGGCGTGCTGCGCGGCGAGGTCAAGGACGTGCTGCTGCTCGATGTCACCCCGTTGAGCCTCGGAATCGAGACCAAGGGTGGCGTGATGACCAAGTTGATCGAGCGCAACACCACAATCCCCACCAAGCGCACCGAGGTGTTCACAACCGCCGACGACATGCAGCCGAGCGTGGAGATCCATGTGCTGCAAGGCGAGCGCGAGATGGCGATGTACAACAAGACGCTGGGCAAGTTCCAACTCGTCGATCTTCCGCCGGCACCACGCGGCGTACCCCAGATCGAGGTCACCTTCGACATCGACGCCAACGGCATCGTCCACGTCTCGGCCAAGGACAGGGCCACCAGCAAGGAGCAGTCGATGACCATCACCGGTCAGAGCACGCTCGACAAGCGCGACATCGAACATCGGACCGTCGAGCGATATCGCCTGGTGCCATTGACAGGAGTCGTCATGCGGTCCACAGTAGTGCACATTCACCCGAAAGTGGTTCGGGTGAA
>JBDSMK010000221.1:0-5026 GCA_039915905.1 Ilumatobacteraceae bacterium | reverse complement strand
CGTCGCGCCGACGAGGTGTTAGCGCTGCTGCGCAGCAACGTCACGAGTTATGTGCTGGTGGCGTCGCCACGCGCCGACACGGTGGAGGAGGCTCGCTTCTTCGCAACCAGATTGCGGGCGTCGCAGCTCGAAGTCGCCGCGTTGATCGTCAACCGCTCCACGCCGGTGTTCGAGTCCGGCTTCGATCCCGCCCCGACGCACCGTCCGAGGAAGCGGGCCGTAGCGGTGCTGTACGACAACCTGGTGGAGTTGACCGAGATGGCTGCCGCCGAACGACGCAATCTGGCCCCGTTGGTGGACCATCTCGCGCTGGACGCTGACCTCGCCACGACGTGGGTTCCGTTACTTGCAGGCGACGTCCACGACCTCGACGGTTTGGAGACGATCCGCGGACTGCTGTTCGACGGGCCGGATCGCCGCGCTGCGCTCTTCGACCCGGCGGCCCCCAGCGGGTAACGTCGCACCCGTGCACATCCTCATCGGAACCGATGCCGACTACGTCGTCCACGACGTCACCGCGGCCCTCGGCGGCCCCGACGTGTCCTTCACCGTTTGCCGCGACGGGCGTTCCGTGACCAACGTTGTCAAGGCGCGTACACCCGATCTTGCCGTGCTCGACCTGCAGATCGGTTCGATGGGCGCTATGGCGGTGACGATGAGCCTTCGCCTCGACGAGAGTTCGGGGGCGCTGCCCCACGTGAAGGTGCTGATGCTCCTCGACCGGCGCGCCGACGTTCACTTGGCGAAACGCTGCGGCGCCGAGGTGTGGCTCATCAAACCGGTCGATGCGCTGACATTGAAGCGCACGGTTCGGGCTCTACTGGCCGATCCGACCCCTGCTCGGCGGTGGAAGAACCTCACCGAGGGTTCGGCGCCGGTGGACGCGCCGCCCAACGAGCCGCCCAACGAGCCGGAGGAAGAACCGGCCGCTGCCGGGTAACATCGCAGCCGCACCCCACGTAGGGGATTGCGGGGTGTAGCGCAGCTTGGTTAGCGCGCCACGTTCGGGACGTGGAGGCCGGGAGTTCGAATCTCCCCACCCCGACCAGATCGACTCTGGTGAGGATTAGGTCCGTGGTACGACACCAATCCTCACCAGACTTCACCGCTAGCACCCGAGGTAACCGGGCGCGGCGTCGACGCACGGCCCGTCAGGTGCGCTTGCGCACCTCGACACGGTCGCCTTCGATACGGGTGTCGAACGCCCGCTGTGGGCGGGTCGCGGGCCCACGCTCGATGCTGCCGTCGTCGAGACGGAAAACACTGCCGTGCCACGGGCAGGTCACGCATCCGTCGTGCATCTCACCTTCGTGCAACGGTGCGCCGCGGTGGGTGCAGCGGTCGGCGATCGCATCGATCCTTTCGCCGTTGCGCATCAACAGCACCCCCACGCCGCCGGTCTCGGCGTACACCGCCTTGCCCTCGGTCAGCTCGGAGGCGGCCACGACGTCGGTCCACTCGTCGGGTAGGTGTTGGAACGCCGTGTTGTCCACGCCGATGCCGAGCCCGTAGGCAAGGTGTCCGCCGAGGAATCCGGCGGCACTGACGATCGCCGTGCCGAGCAGAGATGATCCAGCGCCGACCAGGTGGTGGTTGCGTCGCCGGGCCATCCAGCTGACGCCGAACAGGCCAATTGCGGCCGTGTTCAGCGCAGCGTGGATCAGGCCGACTCGGCGTTCGTGGTCCACCGTGTCGAGCCAGTCGCTGGCACCGGTGTACGCCGCTGGCAGAGCGGTCAGGGCGCCGAGACCCACCATCGTCTGGGCTGCCCGTCGGCCGCCACGGCCGCCAACCAGATCTAGCACTGCTGCACCGATCCAAGACCCGATCGGCACCGCCACGATCGCCGGATGCAGTGGATGCCCGAGCGGGGTGCCGCTGGCCAGGTCTTTCACCGGGCCGTGCGGGATGATCCGTTCGAGTGTCGGCGCGATCTTGTCGGCAACCCCGTCGAGCCAGGTGGCCGCCTCCGCCTTGTGAATCAGACCATCCAATACGCGCGTCATCGGGTTCATAACCTGGGTCTAGTCCTTTTTTGGCGCAGGCGGACAAGCGAGCATTGAACTTCGCCCGGGCAGCAGCGGTGCGCCTGTCTGATTCACAGCGCTACGACGGCCAACTGTCGTCGAAATGTGAATCAGAACTGGTCTCGTTCGTCACCTCGATGTCGGCGCGGCTGGAGAGCTCGGCGAGTACGGCGTCGGTGACCCACAAATCGTTGCAATGCAGGGTGTCGACGATGCGCGCCGCACGCACGGTGGCGCGGTCAAGGATGCCGGCGCCGCGCAGGCACAGCTCCCACGCCTGGCGGTCGTCGTCGGCGACAACCGGCAGCTTGCCGCGCAGCAGGAAGCCGGAGGTGACGATGTTGGTGCGGGTGACATCGTGGTCAATGGTGTCGGCGAGGCGGCGGGTGATCACGTCGGCCAGACCCATCCCGGTGGCATTGCCATGCGACGCCGGGGTCAGCGACATGCAGGCGATCATCGCGATACGCGGCACCGACGGATCGGCTTCGCCGGCGATCATCATCCGTCCGATCACGTTGGTGTCGATGCCGACGCCGCTGATGTCCTTGCCCATCCGGTCGATCAGCAGCACGTCGAGCTCGTCGACGGGCAGCCGCGGGGCGTGCGCGGCGGCCAGCTTCAACAGTTCCGCCTCGACGGCGGGGATGTCGGCCGCGGGAACGACCTGCACGTCCATCGTCTGATCGAAGGCGTTCTCCAACACTGCTACGCCGGCGACGATGTTGCCGTTGGCCAACACGTGCGCCGCCACCCTTGGCATCAGCTCGCGCAGTCCGTAGACGCCGTAGGAGTGCAGCGCTTCGGCCTGGACCTGCTTGCCGAGACCGATCGCACTCATCTTCATCAGCCCGCTCTCGTACGGGCCGTGGAAGTCGGTGTGCGGCTTGATCCGGTTGACGACGATTGTGGCCGCCGCCGCAGCTGCACAGGCGTCGGTGACCACGGTGAACGGCAGGTCGTGGTCGCCGGAGACCGTCACGACATCCATCGACGATCGGATCTCGACGTCGAGCTCGGCCCGACCGAAGCCATATGACTCCAACACCTGTCGCTGGCCCTCGGCTGTGGCTCCGCCATGGCTGCCCATCGCAGGCACCAGGAACGGTGTCGCCCCCTGGGCGCGGACCCAGGCGACCACAGACCCGACCACGGTGGCGAGATCGCCGATGCCGCGTGAACCGACCGCGATGGCCACCTCCGTGCCGGGCTGCAGCACCACCCCGGACGCGGCCAGCGAGCGGTCTGTGTGACCCGCCACATCGTCGAGCACCGGCTCGTCGAGGCGCACCCGAACCCGGTGGAAGTTGACCGAACCGCCGATTGGGTCGCTCACCGCGACGCCACCGAACTCTGCCCCGTGAGCTTCCAGGCGTAGTCCAATGCGTGTTGCAACGATTCTGTGAACGCAGCGCCGCTCCAGGCGATGTCGAACGCGGTGCCGTGATCCACCGAGGTGCGGATGATCGGCAACCCGAGCGTCACGTTGACGCCAGTGTCGAATGCCAGCAGCTTCATCGGGCCGTGCCCCTGATCGTGGTACATGCACACGATCGCGTCGTAACGATGGCGGCGCACGGCCTGGAAGAACACGGTGTCGGCGGGATGCGGTCCGGTGGCGTCGATGCCGGCGCTTCGGGCCTGTTCGATGGCCGGGGTGATCTGCTCGATGTCCTCCCTGCCGAACAGCCCGTGCTCGCCGGCGTGCGGGTTGAGCCCGCAGACAGCGATGCGCGGGGTCTCGATGAATCGTCGCAGGGTGTCGTTGGTCAGCTCGATGACATCGAGCACCCGAGGCACGCGAACCCGCTCGATGGCCTCGCGCAATGAGCAGTGGGTGCTCACATGGGTGACTGCGAGCGAGCCGTCGGGGATCTCGGTGGTCAGCATCATCGTCACCCGTTGCACCCCACACAGCGACGCGATCAACTCGGTGTGTCCCACGAACCGGGGGTCGGAGAGCTGCGTGGCCTCCTTGTTCATCGGCATCGTGACCAGCCCGGCAACCTTGCCGGCAAGCGCATCGGTGGTGGCGCGCACCACGTAGTCGCGCGCTGCAGCGCCGGAAGCGCTGTCGAGAACGCCCGGACGATGACCGGAGGCGTCGAGTGCACCGATGTCGACCACGTTGAGCACCCCGCTACGGGCGTCGCCGGGGTGCGCGATCGCTGCGATCGCCAGATCGGGCTGGAGGTCGAGGCCGAGAAGCCCAATCCCATGACGCAAGATCGCCGCGTCGCCGTAGATCACGACCGGTCGATCAGCTACGTCGTAGTCCAACTGACCGGCAGCGAAGCGACGTAACACGATCTCTGGACCCACACCCGAGGCATCGCCCATCGTGATTGCCATCGGCAGTCCGCGGGCAGTCCCGGCGCTGCTCGTTCGGTCCGGAATCGGGATACTCGAGTTACCGCTCATCACGCCTCACAGTGGGTGGCCGAACAACAACTCGACCAACGTTGACGGGCCGCCGAACCCACCGGCCTTTGTGATCACCAGCAGTCCGTCGCCGTCGACGCGACGCGACCACGGCATGCCCGGAGCAACGGTACCGCCCACGATTCGCGGCGAGTCGCCCAGCACCGCTGCCGCCGTGTCGCCGCCGATGATCAGCAGTGCACCGAACCGTTCGGTGGCAATCAGCGCCGCAGCATCGGTGGCCAGTTCGGTGGCCACCCGCTCGGCCGCAGTTGGGTCGACCACCGCGCTCGAGGGGCTCACCGAGCGAAGTACGGCGACCCGCCCGCATTCGGTGATGCCGTCGCTCATATCAGTGGCTCCTGCCCACATCAGGGCGTCGAGTTGGGAGCGCGCCGCGGCATGAAGGCTGCCGCAGATCACGAGCACCGCTTCGCCGGACAACACCGGGGTCGTCGCCGATAAGGCCCGTGCGGTTCCCGATGACGATGCGGTTCCCGATGACGATGCGGTTCCCGATGACACTGCGGTTCCCGATGACGATGCGGTTCCAGATGACGCGGCAGCCGTGGCGGCTA
>JBDSMK010000453.1:0-4865 GCA_039915905.1 Ilumatobacteraceae bacterium | reverse complement strand
GTGCCGTGTTCGCCGGCGGGATGTACGTGTTCCCCGGCGGACGGGTGGACCACAACGACGGGGAAGGCGACAACGGGTTCCTCGTGGCCGCGATCCGCGAGTGCTACGAGGAGGCCGGCGTGCTGCTGGCCGAGGAAGGCGAAGGCCAACTGGTCCGCGACGGCCACATCGCGCTGTCGCAGCGCGAGGCGGTCCACGACGGAACACTCGACATCCACACCCTGTGCGCCCGGCACCAACTGCGGCTGGCAACGGAACGGATGGCCTGGGTCGCTTGGTGGGTCACTCCGAAAGGCGAGTCACCACGGCGCTTCGACACCAGGTTCTTCCTCGCCGTCGCGCCAGAGGACCAGAAGTTGGTACACGATCACAGCGAGACCATCGCCAGCCGTTGGCTACGTCCGGCGGAGGCCATCGACTGCGGGCGCCGCGGCGAGATGATGCTGATGCCGCCAACCATCGCCAACCTCGAGTTCCTCTCCCAGTTCGATTCCGCCGACGCCGCGCTGGTGGCCGGGCGACAGATAGGCACGCCGCCACGCATCCAGCCGCACATCCGATTTGGCGACGACGGCAAGATGATCGCCATCGTGATGCCCGGCGAAGCCGGCTACGACGCGCTCGACTGACGCGCTCGACCGGCTGGCGAACTACGCGACCGCGGCCGCGGCCGCGGCCTTCTTGGCCTGCACAGCGGCGAACAGCACCGCGAGTTGACGCCCCGAGCAACCGGCCATGTTGGTCGGCGGAGCGATGTCGGTGAGGATCCGTTTGGCGATGTCACGAAATGCGTCGGCTGCGGGGCCACTGCCATCTAGGGCGACGGGTTTGCCGAGGTCGCCACCGATCGACACGGAGGCCTCCAACGGGATCTGGCCGAGCAGTTCGACACCGATCTCGTCGGCCAGCGCCTGACCGCCGCCAGTGCCGAACAGTGCATAGCTGTCGCCGTGCGCGCAGGTGAAGGAGCTCATGTTCTCGATCACGCCGCAGACTCGCAGAAAGCTGCGCCGAGCCATGTCGGCGGCCCTCGCGGCAACCTTCTGGGCGGCGAGTGCCGGCGTTGTGACGATCAGCAGGTCGGTGCGCGGCAGCATCCGGGCCAGACCCATCTGCACGTCACCGGTGCCCGGCGGCATGTCGATGAACAAATAGTCGAGCTCGCCCCAGTGGACGTCGCGGAGGAACTGCTCCACCGCCTTGGTGAGCATCAGTCCACGCCACATCAGCGCGGTGTTCTCGCCAACCATGAATCCGGTGCTGACCACCTTCAACATGCCGCGGCCGACGACCAGTTCGTTGGGGACGATCTTCGGCTTGTCGGAACCATCCACTGTGCGGGCCTCGAGGCGCTCGTCGATACCCAGCAACCGCGGCACCGAGAAACCCCAGATGTCGGCATCGAGCACGCCGACGGTGAAGCCCTCGGCAGCCACCGCGGCAGCAAGGTTCACTGTCACCGAGCTCTTGCCGACGCCACCCTTGCCGCTGGCGATCGCCAGGATCCGGGCGGTCAGGGGCACCTCTGTGTCGGGCGGGTTCTCCCTCGCATTCCAGCGGGCCTTGAGCATCACCTCGCTGCGCTCCTCGGGCGTCATCTCACCCCAGGTGATGCGCACATCGGTGACGCCAGGGTGCACCGCGATGCGGGTCTCCACGTCCTTCTTGATCTGGGCGCGCAACGGGCAACCCCCGATCGTCAGCTTGATCTGCACTGTGACCACCCCGTCGGGCGACACATCTACATGCGGGATCATCCCGAGCGTGACGATGTCGGCCCCCAGCTCGGGGTCGATGACGGAGCGGAGCAGCGTGAGAATCGTGTCCGCGTCGGGAGGTGCGCCGGGAATCACGCTTCCCATTGTACGGTTGCACGGCGTTACAATCCCCCGGGAAGAGAACGCTCGCCATGGAAGGAGCCCCTCGTGATCACCCTCACAGATACTGCTGCCGTCAAGGTCAAGGAACTGCTCGAGTCCGAAGGCGCCGAAGACTTGGCGTTGCGCGTAGCCGTACGCGCCGGTGGCTGCAGTGGGTTCTCCTACGAGATGTTCTTCGATGGCGACTTCGCCGCCGACGACGAGAAGGCGACGTTCGGTGATCCGGACAAGCTCGTCCAAGTGGTTGTGGATCCGGCATCTGCGCAACTGCTCGAAGGCGCAACCCTGGACTACAAGGACGGCCTCAACCAGGCAGGTTTCGCGATCACCAACCCGAACGCGACACGCACGTGTGGGTGCGGTTCCAGCTTCAGCTGAACCAACTCCAGCCGCTGAACCAACTCCACCCGCTGAACCATCTCCAGCCTCAGCTGAACCATTGCGTCGGCCGCACAGGCCGCCCCGAGTTGCCACCGCTGCGTGGGTTGACCGGATGACAACCGACCGCTGGGCTCAACCGGTCAGCGCCGCCAGGCGGGCGTCGAGTTCAATCTGATCCCAGATCCCGTCCAGGCGATCGGCGATGGCGCCACCCGGCTTGCACAGGTACACGACCGGCTCGTAGTCGATGCCCAATGCATCCACGGCCGGAGCGAACTTCGTGCCGGCGTTGTCGGCATACACGTCGGCATGCACCATCGACACAGCAGACCCGATCCGCTGGTGTGCGGCGACGAGGAACTCCAACGCGGGTGCGCACGCCCCAGTCTGACAGTGAGCCGGCGTGCCAACCATGTATGCCACCGGCTTGCCCGACTTCAACGCGTCTGTCAACGTGATGTCGTGCAGCGTGCACGGGTTGGGCGTCAGTGAGCAATATGGCTCTACCCCACGGTGATCGGCGACGGTCGGCGTGTCGAATGGGGCGATCTTCGACCCGATGAACGGCATCGTCACCTCTGCCGGATCGAACACCCCGAAGTCGCCGCCGTGACCGTCGTCGCCGTCTACCCGCAGCTTGTAGAAGCCAGGTTTGTCGATAGTGAACCGGAACGGCCAGTAGGCCTGGGGAATGCCTGCGTCATGGCGATCAGCGGAGACCTTCGCCACTATTTTGTCTGAACTGTCGTGGATCGAGCCGGTCAGCGTCTTCGGCCCGGTGGACATCAACGTCTGTGAGGCGTCCACCAACGAGACAGCTACCCGACTCTCGCCTGGCACCAGCAGCTTTCCATTGCTGACTCGCGGCGCCAGTGTGAACGCCTTCGCCGAACTGGACCCACATGCCGCAAGCAGTTCCGAGCCGGCAACGAGCGCCAGGGCGGCGGCTCCCCCGGATCGCAGGAACTGTCGCCGAGATGAACGCATCACGGCCTCCGACGGTACCGGCCGCGGCCGTCGATGACACCGCGCCTACGATGCGGACATGACCAAACCAGTCGGCCCTTATACCCCTGCTGTACGCGCCGGGGAATGGATCATCGTCAGCGGACAGCTCGGGCTACGCGATGGAGCGATCGTGGAAGGCGGCGTTGCAGAGCAGACGGCGCAGTCGATCGCCAACCTCGCCGTCCATCTCGCCACCGAGGGTGCCAGTCTCGATGACGTCGCCAAGACGCTGTGCTTTCTGACCGACATGGACGACTTCGCCACGTTCAACACGGCCTACGTGGCGGGTTTCGGCCAGCACCGCCCGGCGCGCAGCACCATCGGCGTTGCAGCCCTGCCGGCCGGTGGTGCTGTCGAGATCGAAGCCTGGGCATACAAGCCGTTAGGGTGACGCCGTGCCCGGAGCCGTTGCCATCATCGCCGTACTGGTGATCTTCCCCGTCCTCGTATGCCTTGGTTCGGCCGGGATCGCGATGGCCCTCGGTTGGTTGCTCAATCGCGACGGCGAAGTGCGCAACGAGGGCAGCGAGCTGCTCGATCTGAACGTCTGAATCGCAGCGCAGCCATGGCGGGCATGCATCTGCACGATGATTCCAGCGAAGTGCTGATCGATGCGATCGTGCGCTACTCGGTTGACCGAGTGCGGATGGAAGACCCCCCTCTCGACGGCCCGATGCGCGCCGAGGAACTGCGTGCGCGCGCCGGCCAGACGATCACCAGGGCCGGAATCGGCGGTCTCGAGGCACTGCGGGTGTTCAGTGAGGTGCTGGCACCAGCGTGCATCTCAGTGGACCACCCCAGATTTCTGGCGTTCATCCCGGCCGCCCCCACAGAAGCCGCGATCCTGTTCGATCTGGTGGTCGGGGCGTCGAGCATCTACGGCGGATCGTGGTTGGAGGGCGGCGGGGCGATCTTCGCCGAGAACGAGGCGCTGCGCTACATCTCGGATCTCGCCGGGCTCCCTGCCACAGCCGGAGGTGTATTCGTAAGCGGTGGCACCGCCGGCAACCTCAGCGCGCTGATTGCCGCGCGCTACCGCTGGCGCACCCGCGCTGCCGGCCGCCACGATCGCACACGGGGCCTGCTACTGGCATCGTCGGGAGCACATTCGAGCATCACCGCCGCCGCCAGAGTGATGGACGTTGACGTGTTGTGCGTGCCCGGCGATGCGGCCGGGAGACTCACCGGCGAGGCGTTGCGTGCGACAGTGGCGGCGATGGCCGACGCCGACCGCGAGCGGCTGTTCGCCATCGTGTGCACCAGTGGCACCACCAACGCCGGGGTCATCGACGACATCGCCGCGGCGGCCGACGTGTCAGAAGAACTGTCCACATGGCTTCATGTGGACGGCGCCTACGGCGGCGCCGGCCTCGCCGCGCCGAGCATCCGCGACCGCTACGCAGGGGTGGAACGCGCCGACAGCCTGATCGTGGACCCGCACAAGTGGTTGTTCGCTCCGTTCGACTGCTGCGCGCTGGTGTACCGCGACCCGACCGTGGCACGCGCTGCGCACACACAGCACGCCGAGTACCTCGATGTGCTGCACAGCCACGACGACAGCTCCGACTGGAACGCCAGCGACTACGCCCATCACCT
>JBDSMK010000450.1:0-3987 GCA_039915905.1 Ilumatobacteraceae bacterium | reverse complement strand
GATGAACGAGCGCGACGTGAACGGCGCGGCGATCTCGCCACGTGGTTCCGGTGTCATCGGCGAGGCCGTGCGGCTCTATCGCCGGAACGCATCACCCGGTGGTGCGGTGCGCGACAGGTTGATGCGCTGCTGGGTCGCCAGTGAGGTGGCCCGGCTCACCGCGATCCGTGTTGCGGTCAATCGCCGGCGCGACGCAATCGGTCCCGAGGGTTCGGTCGGCAAGCTGTTCAGCAGCATCGTCAATCAGCAGGTCATGGATCTGTGCGCGGACCTCCTCGGGCCCGCCTCGATGCTGTACAGCACCTACAACCTCGATCACGTTGGCGCAGTCGGCGACGATGACGCGGTGGCCAACGCGGGCTGGATGGCCGACACGTTCGAGCGTCGCAGCGCACCTACCGAGCTCAGCGACGACCAGGTCCGCCAGTCGTATCTGCGTTCGATCGCCAACCAGATCGAGGCAGGAACGTCTCAGGTGATGCGCAACATTCTCGGCGAGCGGGTGCTCGGGTTGCCCGGCGAACCCCGCGTCGACCGTGATGCGCCATGGAACGCGTGATGTGGCGTCGGTGCAACAAGTGAACCTGTCAGGTCTGAGGAGGCTGCATGTATCTCGGTGACTGGGCGGCGAAGGTGCCGCAAAGAACGGCGTTGATGATCGACGACGGCGAGGGCGTGATGTCGTATCGACAGCTGGACGAGCGATCCAACCAGGTCGCCCACGCCCTTGGTGAGCTCGGCCTGGGGGTCGCCGACGGGATCGCGATAATGCTCGAGAACTCTGCCGAGTACATCGAGCTGTGGTGGGGGGGAATGCGCTCGGGTGCTTACATCACTCCGATCAACTGGCACCTGACGCCGAGTGAGGTGAAGTACCTCCTCGCCGATTCTGCAGCGAAGGTTCTGTTCTTCCACGGCAGCCTGACCGACGTCGTGCGGACAGCTCTCGAAGGCCTGCCGGGCATCGTTGCCGTCGCCGTCGGAGACTCCGAACTGCCGGGGGTCATCTCCTACGAGGAGCTGATCGGCCGTCAGCCGACCGCACGGATCGACCACGAGGTCGCCGGCGGGATCATGTTCTACTCCTCGGGGACCACCGGCAAGCCGAAGGGTATTCGCCCGCCGCTCAGCGGCGGCGCACCGAACGATGGCAAGTCGCTGATGCGTTACGTGGCCGAGCGCTACAGCGTGCCGGAGGGAGCGCGTTACCTGTCCACAGGACCGCTGTATCACTCCTCGCCGATCACGTGGAGCTCGAGCATGCACACCATTGGATCTACGGCGGTGATCATGCGCCGCTTCGATGCGGAGGCGACGCTGGCGATCATCGATCACCAGCAGATCACCCACGTGCAGTTCGTCCCGACCATGTTCCAGCGGATCCTGGCACTGCCAGACGCCGTGCGTGCTCGCTACGACATGAGCAGCCTGCAAGCGGTGTGGCATGCCGCGGCCCCATGCGCGGTGCACGTCAAGCAGGCGGTGATCGACTACTTCGGTCCGGTGGTGTGGGAGTTCTACGCCGGAAGTGAGGGAGGTGGGACGATCATCAGCTCCGAGGAGTGGTTGGAACGGCCAGGCTCCGTCGGGCGTCACTGGACCGGCGGAACGATAACGATCCTCGACCCGGTCTCCTTGGAACCACTTCCTGTGGGTGAGCCTGGTTTGATCTACTTCGAGCCATTGCAAATCCACCGTTTCGAGTACCACAACGATCCGGACAAGACGAAGAACGCGTATCACGACGGACTGTTCACCCTCGGCGACATCGGGATGCTCGATGACGAGGGCTACCTGTTCCTGACGGACCGCAAGAGCAACATGATCATCTCCGGCGGTGTCAACATCTATCCGCAGGAGATCGAGGACGTGATCAGCCAGCATCCCGCAGTGACCGATGTCGCCGTCTTCGGTATCCCCAACGAGGAGTTCGGCGAGCAGGTGATGGCTGCGATCCAGTTGGTCCATACCGCCGAGGCCGGTCCGGCGATGGCATCGGAGATCGAGCGCCATTGCCGCTCCCTGCTGGCCGGGTTCAAGGTGCCTCGACGGATCGAGTTCTTCGGCGAGTTGCCGCGTGACGCCAACGGCAAGCTGTACAAGCGCAGACTGCGCGACCAGTACTGGCAGGGCCACTCCACGAGGATCGTCTGATGACCGAGCTAACCCGGTTGGTCGGTCAGGTCGTCGCTGTGCACGACCTCGACGCGGCAGTCGTCGACTTCGAACGGATCGGATTCGTGTTCTGCGACCGGTCGTCGCGGCCCGATTGGGGGATCGACACGGCGATGGTCGCGTTCCCGGACGGCAGCTACTTCGAGCTGGTGGCGTCGATCGATCGGACCAAGGAGATCGGCGCGACGGTCGGCGGGTTTCTCGACAAGCGCGGTGAGGGGCTGTACTTGGCGGTCGTCGAGGTACCCGATGTTGCTGCGGCGCATAGCGAGTTGGTCTCCGCCGGCGTGGGCGTGGTTGGGCCGCCCGTGCCTGCCCCGGAGGCGCGCGGCATCGCCTGCGACCTGCTGTGGCTCAAGCCGCGCTCTACGGGCGGAGCGTTCGTGCAGTTGCTCGCATACCGCGGTGGGCGTCACTACGAGGAGCAGCAGACGAGTTGGGCGCGGGGCTTGTTCAATCTGGCGATAGCCGTGGCGGACCTGGACCAGGCGGTCGAGTCGTTCGAGCGAATCGGGTTGCGCGTCTCCGACCGCAGCAGCCGGGAGGACTGGGGGCTGACGACAGCGACTTTTCATCTGCGCGAGGCGAGCAGTATCGAGCTGGTCTCGGCATCGGATGCGTCGCGGCCTGCGGGCGCCGCAGTGGCCAAGTTCCTGGCAGCCCACGGTGGTGGCCACTACATGACCGTGATCGAGGTACCCGATGTCGACGCGGTGTTCGCCAGGCTTGTCTCCGCCGGCGTCGAGACACTCGGTCCGCCCACGCTGAGCCCTCCCGAGTCGCCGTGGCCGTTGGCCAAGCAGCTGTGGGTCCGTCCGTCGTCGTCGCACGGCGCGTTCGTCGAGTTCCTCAGTTTCGTGCCCACGCAAAGCGATGACGTCGCCCGATGATCAAGGAGCTGTGATGCCCGTTGCTGCAGCCGATACGTCAGTGGATCCGTTGCGTGTCGTGGATCACGGTGCGACGCGGGTGCTCGAGTTGAATCGCCCTGAGTCGCTCAACGCGCTGGACGCGTCGTTGATCCTCAGGCTGCACGACGAGCTGGATCGTTTGCAGATCGACAACGACGTGCGTGTGGTGGTGATCACCGGCGCCGGACGCGCGTTCTGCGCTGGAGCGGATCTGGGTGGTCAGCGCTTTCCGGTCGGCTTTCGCGGCAGTCCGCAGCGAGAGTGGTTCGAGGTTCAGAAGCGTTACTCGGGCGTGGTACTGAAACTGCGTCGGATCCCCCAGCCGGTGATCGCGGCGGTCAACGGGCCCTGTGCCGGTGGCGGGTTCTCGATCGCGATGGCCAGCGACATCAGGATCGTCGACCCCACTGCGTTCTTCGTAGCGGCGCAGATCAACATTGGTCAAGCTGTTTCCGAGATGGGTGCCAGCTACCTGTTGCCACGGATCGTCGGTGGCCGAGCCGCGGAGATCCTGCTGACCGGACGTCGCGTGTCATCGGAGGAAGCGGAGCGCATCGGGCTGGCCAGCGAGATCACGGCTGCTGGGCAGACGCGGGTAAGGGCCCTGGAGATCGCTGCAGTGTTGGCGGCCAAGGCGCCGTTGTCGTTGCGCTTGTCGAAGGAGGCGTTCGACACTTCGGCGGCGTCCGGCAGCCTGGAGCAGGCGATTGCTGCCGAGGACCGCAGCCAGGTGCTGTGCGTGCTGACCGACGACCTCGCCGAGGGTCAGCTCGCGTTCAATGAACGTCGACCGCCGCACTATTCTGGCTAGTGAGGGTCCGGCTAGCGCGGGTCCGGCTAGCGCGAGTCCGGCTAGCGCCAGTCCGACTAGTGAGGGTCCGGTTCAGCCCATTGTCTGGCC
>JBDSMK010000438.1:0-7050 GCA_039915905.1 Ilumatobacteraceae bacterium | reverse complement strand
CCCGACAACTCCATCTTCCAGCCCTGAGGGATGAACACGCCGAAAGTGATGTCGGGCAGGTCGTCGCGTGCACTCATCGTGGCGACCCTACCGATCGCCTGTCAGGCCGCCGCGGACTCGGCGCTCGCGCCTTCCGGGCAGCTCCCAGCACCGAGACCGGACCGGCGCGTCGAGACTAAGTTGCCTGGATGCCGATCAGTGTTGCCGAGATCCATGAGGCGATCGCCGCCAGCCGCCCCGAAGAGTTGTGCATCGTTTTTCGAGATCGGCGGCTCACGTGGGCCGAGGTGACCACCCGCACCCGACGGTTGGCCAATCACCTACTCGGCTCGGGACTCGGGGTCCACAGCGAACGCGACAAGTTGGCGAACCATGAAAGTGGCCAGGACCACCTGGCGATCTACCTGCACAATGGAAACGAATACCTCGAGGCGATGCTCGGCTCGTTCAAGGCCCGCGTTGCCCCGTTCAACGTGAACTACAGGTACGTCGCGGCAGAACTGCGCTACTTGCTCGACGACTCGGGTGCCACAGCCATAATCGTCCACAGCCAGTTCGCCCCGACGTTGGCGGCGGTGTTACCCGACTTGCCGAGGTTGCGCGTCATCCTTCAGGTGCCCGATGCGTCCGGCAATCCGCTGTTGCCCGGGGCCATCTGGTACGAGGATGCCCTGGCCGGCGCCTCCGACGCCCGGCCCGACGTCCGGTGGAGCCCCGACGATCTCTACATCCTCTACACCGGAGGCACCACTGGAATGCCCAAAGGTGTGCTGTGGCGCAACGGCGACGCCAACCTGGAGTGTTTCGGTGGGTCCCGCTCCAACACCATCGAAGGCATCGTCGCAGAGGCGACCGGCGGTCTGCAGGCCCTGCTGGCGCCACCGTTCATGCACGGTGCCGGCCATTGGGTCAGCTTCCGCACGTGGAACACCGGGGGCACGATCTTCATCCAATCGCACCCCGAACGTCTCGATCCGGCCGACATCTGGAGTGTTGTGGAGCAGGAACGGGTCAATTTCCTGCTGATCGTCGGCGACGCGTTCGCCCGGCCGCTGCTCGACGAACTGGACAGGGCGTCCTACGACCTATCCAGTCTTACTGTGGTTCTCTCCGGCGGAGCACCGCTCAGCGCCGGTTTGAAGGAAGAGATGCTCGCCCATCTGCCCACACTGATGTTGATCGACGGGCTCGGCTCCTCCGAGGCCGGAGGCCAGTTGTCGCAGGTGTCCGTCGGCACAACTGCGACGACCGGCACGTTCGCGCTCAGTCCAGGAAACCACGTTTTGTCGGAGGCGCTGGACCGCGAGTTGCCTGCGGGCGACCCGGAGCTCGGCTGGCTGGCCAAGAGCGGACTGCTTGCGCTCGGATACCTCGGCGATGAAGCCAAGACGGCTCGCACCTACCCGGTGATCGACGGGGTGCGCTACGCCGTACCGGGAGATCGCGCCAGGCGACGTGCCGACGACGTGATCGAGCTTCACGGTCGTGACTCGGTCACGATCAACTCCGGCGGCGAGAAGATCTTTGCCGAAGAAGTGGAGGCCGCAATCAAGGCGCATCCCGCGGTGTACGACTGCGTGGTCGCCGGACGTCCCAGCGAGCTGTGGGGCAAAGAGGTGGTGGCTGTGGTAAGCGTGCGCGACGGCTACCTGGTGGACGAGAAGCAGCTCCGTGACGAAGCCGCCAAGCACATCGCCCGCTACAAGCTGCCCAAGGCGTTCGTGTTCGTCGATGAGGTGGTGCGCTCACCATCCGGCAAGGCGGATTACCGCTGGGCCAACGACGTCGCTGCCGGTTGATCGCCCCCCGACGCGAGGCCTGCAGGTCGATGCCAGCACAGGCCTCCGTACTCTGGCGTGATGCTCGCCGTTAAGGACATCTCCAAACACTTTGGAACAACAGCCGCTCTCGACCGAGTCAGCCTGAAACTTGATCGCGGCCAGGCGGTCGGGTTCCTCGGACCGAACGGCGCTGGGAAGACCACGGCTATGCGCGCGATTCTCGGGTTGATCGCGCTCGACGGAGGCACGATCACCTGGGACGGACAGCCGATCGACGCGGCGATGCGGTCGCGTATTGGGTACATGCCGGCCGAACGCGGAATGTACCCGAACATGAGGGTGGGTGAGCACGTCGTGTACTTCGCCGAGCTGGCCGGCTTGTCGCGCCCTGCCGCCGAGAAGGCCGCAGAACGCTGGCTGGCGAGGGTCGAGCTCTCTGATCGGGCGATGAGCAAGGTGCAGGACCTCTCCTCCGGCAACCAACAGCGCGTCCAGCTAGCGCTCGCGCTGGTCCACGATCCACAGCTGCTGGTTCTCGATGAGCCATTCTCGGGACTCGACCCGGTGGCCGTCGAGGTGCTCAAAGAGGTGCTCGTCGAACGGGTCGCGGCTGGAGCCGCGCTGCTGTTCAGCAGCCACCAGCTAGATCTAGTGGAGGACCTCACTCGCTACGTGGTGATAATCGACCGGGGCCAGGTGGTGCTCAGTGGCGATGTCGATGCGCTTCGTGCCGGCTCAGCCGACCGCTACGTGGATGCCTCCTTCGCCGCGGCTCTACCGCCAGAGTGGGCGCCGCCCGGCGAGGTGATCAGTCGTACCGGCAACCACGTCAGACTGCGCGTTGGCGCGGAAGTCGACGGCGCCGGCCTCGCCGCGCAGATCAGAACCGGTGGTCAGCTCGTGTCCTACCGGTATGCGCCACCCGAACTGTCAGAGGTCTTTCGTGACGCGGTGTCGGGCCGCGGCGTCGCTTCGTCGATCGCGGGAGCCCCATTATGAAACACGCATCGCGTCCCGCAGCCAAGCTGCTTCTGGTAGCCCGCCGCGAGATCCGGGCCCGGGCGCGCTCACGCGCTTTGCGGATCTCAACCGCGGTGGTCGTGCTGATGATGCTGGTGGTAGGTGTGATCAACCGGGCCAGCCACAACGACACCACCGCCAACTCCACCATTGCAGTGATCGGGGCGATCCCGCCGGGCTTCGCTGCCACGGTCGAAAAGATCGCCGCTACAACCGGCCAGCAGGTGATCGTGCTGTCCAACCCGTTAGCCGACGAGGCCGCCGCGGCGTCGGCTCTGCGGGACGGAACTGTCGACGCTGTTGTCGACGCGGCCACCTCGACTCTGCAGTTCCACACCCGAGTGGATCCCGCCACTGCGGCTCTCATCAGCGCGGCATGGGGGCGGGCGGATGCACGCCAGGTGGCCATCTCCCTCGGACTGACCCCTGCGCAAGTCGATCAGGTGACGGCGCCTCCACCGCTGACTGTCACAACCATCTCGCCACCCAAGTCCGAAAACGGTCTCGGCCGGTTGGTCGGCATGGTTGCCGCGGTGCTGCTGTTCTTCTGCGTCAGCACCTTCGGCGCGCTGGTGCTGACCGGCGTCGTGGAGGAGAAATCCAGTGCGGTGGTCGAGATCCTGCTCTCGCATGTGCGCGCCCATGTGCTTCTGGCAGGAAAGGTCCTCGGCATAGGCACCATCGCGCTCGCCCAGTTCGCGGTGTTCGTCGTTGCCGGGCTGGCCTCGTTGAAGATCTCGGGCACATCAGTGCCGACAGCGGTGTGGGTCTCGTTGCCTACCACGATGGGCTGGTTCATCGGCGGGTTCGCGCTGTACAGCATGTTGTTCGCCCTGGCCGGGTCGCTCGTTTCGCGCCAAGAAGACGCTCAGGCCGCGTCGGCGCCAATCACCATCGTGTTCGTCGTGGCGTATCTGCTGGTGTTCCTGGTGTCGGGCAACCCGGGAGCTACCGCTCCGACGATTCTTTCGATGGTCCCACCGCTGGCCCCGCTGCTGATGCCGCTACGGATGGCTACCGGGTCCGCGGCTGTGTGGCAGGTAGCTGTTGCCGCGGCACTTCTGATCGGCGCCATATATGGAGTGCTGCGCGCCGCGGGCGCGGTGTATGCCACCACCTTGTTGCACCGCGGCTCGCGCATCTCGTGGGGCCAGGCGCTGCGGCGTACCGCTCCTCCAGCCATCACAGATTGATGGACGGGCCTCGCGTCGTGGGCGCCCAGCAAGCGTCACCCGTTCAACTCGTCGTCGCCATCGTCGAAGCGCCACCCGGCGGTGCCCAGCGACAGACCCCGCCGTAGCCTGCCAGACATGACCCTCCAGGTTCCCGGCGAGACCAGAACTGCCAGATCACCATGGGACCGCGACACCTTGCCGAAGGGCGACGAGAAGGTCCACGCGGTGCGTGCGATGTTCGACGCGATCGCACCGCGATACGACCTGATCAACCGGATCATGACCTTTCGGCTGGACGTCAGGTGGCGGCGACGGGCGATTGATCTACTGGCGCTGGCGTCCGGCAGCACCGTCATCGACTTGGCCTCTGGTACGGGAGACATGTGCAACGATCTGGACGCAGCCGGCCACCTGCCGCTGTCGTTCGACATCAGCTTCGGGATGCTCTCCGCCGACCAAAGCGGCGCGCCGAGAGTTCAGGCCGACATCCTGCGCCTGCCGCTAGACAACTCCACCGTCGATGGTGCGACGTGCGGGTTCGCGCTGCGCAACCTGGTCGACCTGAACGCCTTCTTCGCCGAGTTGGGACGTGTCGTACGGCCCGGCGGACGTATCGCACTGCTCGATGTCGGCATTCCCCACAACCCTGTTGTGCGCTTCGGCAACAACATCTACTTCGGCCACGTCGTACCGAGAATCGGCGCGTTGTTGAGCAATGCCGCTGCATACCGCTACCTGCCCAAGAGCGTCGCCTACCTGCCTACGCCGAAGGAGATGCTCGCCGGGCTGCGCGACGCTGGGTTCAGCGACAGCCAACACCTTCCCCTGTCGGGCGGGATCACTCAACTGCTCGTCGGCACCAGGAGCTGAGCGGATGCCGGCCGCGACGCGAGCGGTCACCCTCGAACTGCTCGACGTCGACGTGGACCTCGACGACATCGCTCGCGGCGACGGCTACCTGTTCGTACGCGACGGCTTCGGGTTTGCCGGCCGCGGTGTCGCCGCCCGAGTAGCAGGCGACGAGGCCGCGGAGTTCCTCGGTGCGATCGACCACGACGTCGGCGAAGGTGGGCCGGCCGTCGTTGGATTCGCAGCGATCCCCTTCCGCCCCGGCGACGCCTACGAGGTGGTCGTGCCCGAGGTGGTGTTCGGCAAGTCTCCCGACGGACGTTGCTGGGCAACGGTGACCGGCGACGAGCACGTCGACTTCGACGCCGTAGTCGATTCTGCGCTGCGGATCCCGCCCCCACCGGCGCCCGATACGGCATCCTTCACAGTCGGTCCGGCCGGTGCACTGGGCGGTTATCTGGCTGCGGTGACAGCGGTCCGCGACGCCGTACGACGCGGCGACCTGGCCAAGGCGGTGATCGCGAGGGAGGTGACGGTCACCAGCAGCGCTCCGATCAGTGGCCGCGCCGTACTGGCCCGTCTACGTGCATCGTTCGGGTCGAGCTACCGGTACTGCATCGACGGCCTGATCGGTGCGTCACCCGAACTGCTCGTCGCCGTCGACGGTCTCACGGTGCGCTCCAATCCGCTGGCTGGAACCGCGCCGCGCAGTGGCGACCCCGACACGGACGCCCGAGCTGCGGCCCGGCTGCTGGCAAGCACCAAGGATCAGATCGAGCACCGAGTGGTGATCGACGCGATCTACGATGCTCTGCTCCCGTACTGCAGCTACCTCGACTGGCAGCCGGAGCCGACGATCATGACGGTGGCCAACGTGCAGCACCTAGCCACCTCGATGGAGGGTTTGCTGTCGCAGCCGCGACCCGACGTGTGCACGTTGGCACGCCTGCTGCGCCCCACCCCGGCACTTGGCGGTTCGCCGCGCGGTGCAGCCCTGGCGCTGATCGACGAAGTCGAAGGCTTCACCCGCGGCCGTTACGGCGGGGCCGTCGGGTGGCTCGATGCCGCCGGCAACGGCACCTTCGCAGTGACCATCCGTTGCGCCGAACTCAGCGCCGATCGACGCTCGGCTCGCCTCGTGGCCGGCGGAGGGATCGTCGCCGACAGCGACCCGCTCGCCGAGTTGGCCGAGACCCAGGCAAAGTTCCAGGCAATGCTCTCCGCCATTGTCCGGCCGTAATACGGGCCCTGACACCGGGCCCTGACACCGGGCCTTGACGTCGGGCCTTGACGCCGGGCTTTAACACCGGGACGGAGTCGGCAGATGTTGCAACTGACGCAACCTTCGCCGACAGCGTGCCTCGGTCTAGTCGCCCTGCACCTGCACCTGCACCGGCACCCGCACTGGAGGCGCCATCGACGCCGGCACTGACACGGCGGCGGCGACTGCTGCATGGAGCCGGCCATGGCAGGCGACGTTGGCGGCTCGATCGCTGGCCACACGCACCACGCAAGGGCCGTTTCGGTGGACCGCGGCAAGCAGTTCGGCCGGGGACTCAACCGTCACCGCGGGCAGCCCGTGAGCCGCGGCGAGGGCAACGATGTCGGTACCGTGCGGCGTTCCGAACAGTTGCTCGAACTGTTCATCGGACAGGGCCGTGGCCTGCGGCAGGAACGAGAAGATCGCGCCGCCATCGTTGTCGACCACCACGATCGCGAGATCCAGATGGCGCCGGGCGAGCGCTGTCAGCGAACTGGATTCGTGGCACATGGCGATGTCACCGAGCAGTACGACCGTGGGCCGCGCACTGCCGAGGGCGACGCCGATCCCGGTCGAGATCACCCCGTCGATGCCGTTGGCGCCGCGGTTGGAGTGCACCGTGACGCCCTCGCCGTTACTGCCGAACCACTCGACGTCGCGGATCGGCATCGATGAGGCCACCACCAGGTGCGTGCCGGGTCGAACCGCGGCGCTGGTGAGCAGGCGGCTTACCGCCGGCTCGCACATGGAGTCGTCTGATATCACTGCCGAGATCGCAACCTGGGCCTGCGCTTCGGCACGCACCCACCCAGCCATCCACTCTGGTGAACGGCTGGGCTGGCCGCTGGTTGCGCCGCCAGTTGCGCCGCTGGTCAGCTCGGCCGTCAGCAGTGCGCAGAACTCGCCGATGGGGCCGACGAAACGCCGGGCCACCACGTGATCGGGATCGATCACGCGCCCCGTC
>JBDSMK010000385.1:0-4762 GCA_039915905.1 Ilumatobacteraceae bacterium | reverse complement strand
GACGGTGAGTGGGTGCCGTGCGTGCACTCCGTCGGCGCACCGCTCGCCCCGGGCGAGGCCGACTCGGCGTGGCCGTGCAACCCGGACAACAAGTACATCGTGCACTTCCCCGCCACCCGCGACATCTGGTCGTTCGGCTCGGGCTACGGCGGCAACGCCCTGCTCGGCAAGAAGTGCTTCGCCCTGCGCATCGCGTCGATCATGGCGCGCGACGACGGCTGGCTGGCCGAGCACATGCTGATCCTCAAGCTCACCAACCCGCAGGGCGAGGCCAAGTACATCGCCGCTGCGTTCCCGTCGGCATGCGGCAAGACCAACTTGGCGATGCTCGTGCCCACGATCCCGGGCTGGAAAGCCGAGACCATCGGCGACGACATCTGCTGGATGAAGTTCGGCGAGGACGGTCGCCTGTACGCGATCAACCCCGAGGCCGGCTTCTTCGGCGTCGCCCCGGGCACCGGTTACGAGACCAACGCCAACGCGATGGAGACGCTGTGGGGCAACAGCATCTTCACCAACACCGCGCTGACCAGCGAGGGCGATGTCTGGTGGGAAGGCATGAGCGACGAGAAGCCTGCTCGTGCCACCGACTGGAAGGGCAACGTCTGGACGCCCGAGACCGACACCCCGGCAGCTCACCCGAATGCCCGGTTCACCGCTCAGCCGAGCAGTGCCCGTGCATCGCACCTGAATGGCAGGACCCGAAGGGTGTGCCGATCAGCGCGATCCTGTTCGGTGGCCGCCGCCGCACGACGGTACCGCTGGTGACCCAGGCGTTCGACTGGGAGCACGGCGTGTTCCTCGGGGCCACCATGGCCAGCGAGACCACCGCCGCCGCCGGCGGAGCGGTGGGCAACCTGCGTTTCGACCCGATGGCGATGCTGCCGTTCTGCGGCTACAACATGGCCGACTACTTCGGCCACTGGCTCGACATCGCCAAGCACACCGACGAAGCAAACCTGCCGAAGATCTTCTATGTCAACTGGTTCCGTCGCGACGACAACGGCCGCTTCCTGTGGCCCGGGTTCGGCGAGAACAGTCGGGTGCTGAAGTGGGTGTTCGAGCGGGTCAATGGTGACGCCGGCGCGGTGGAGACAGCCATCGGGCTTCTCCCGGGCGAGGGCGACTTGGACACCAGCGGCCTGCAGATCGATGCAGCCGACCTCCACGAACTGCTCTCGGTCGACGCGGCCGGCTGGAAGCAGATAGTGCCTGAGATCCGCCAACACTTTGCTCGGTTCGGCGATCGGCTACCGGCTCCACTGACGCTGGCGCTAGACAACCTCAACGCCAAGCTCAGCAGCTGACCCGGTCTCCCAGCGCAGCTACGTCGGCCAGTCAGCGGGGCTGGCCGACGAGCAGTCAGCGGAGCTGACCGACAAGCATCGCCCCGTCAGCGGAGCTGACCGACAAGCATCGCCCCGTCAGCGGAGCTGACCGACAAGCATCGCGCGGATGCCGAGACCCATGATGAAGATGCTCCCTACGCCATACAGCAGGTATAGCCGGTGCTTCATCTGGTTGCGATAGGAGTAGATGATGGCCACAGCGATGATGGCCACGAAACCGTAAAACGCGTGGAACTTGGGGAACTCCATCTTGTCCTTGTTCACCATGATCACCCCGAGAGTGACCTGCACGAACACGGTCAGTTCGGCTACCGCGATGAACCACCACAGTGCTCGAGTACGCAGCGGTGTCAGCCAGTTGGCCGCAAGCGCCCACACTCCGGCCAAGGCATTGCCGATGATGACGAACCACGCCCAGTTCTTGTGCAGGTCGTAGAGCGCCAGCGCGTTCAGAGTGCCCCGATCAGTTCGGCATCTGCACTCACCGGCATCAGACGGCGGCGGCCTGCGAGTTGACCAGCTGCTGGGCTTGGGCCTCGGCAAATGCCTCCGCAGCGATGTCGACCAGTTCGCTGATCTCGTCATCGCTGAACCCGGCGAGACGCCGGAAGTTGCGGGCCAGATGCACAGGGTTCTCCTGCTGCTCGCCTCGGAACCCGCCGAAGCTGAACAGCTTGTCGACAGCCTTCTGGAAGTCAAGGGCCTCCTTCTGGCGCTGCGGATCTGTAGCGGTGAGCCGTCGCAGCCAGTCGCTTCCCATCTTCACGTGGGTGACCTCGTCGGCGAGCATCCAGTCCTCGGCGAACGCCAGCACCGGATCAGTGAGCACGGTGCCGAAGTCACGCATCGTCTTGAAAACATCGATCGCCAAGCCTTCCAGGGCGCGGTTGACGCCAGTGAGACGCAGCACCGGATCTGGGTTACATGCCGCCTCGTAGAGCAGGGTCTGCTCGGCGAACTCGCCGATTTCGCTACCCATGTGATCGCTCAGCTTGCAGCTGATCTCCACGTGGCGAGCTTCGTCCCAGCACTGGCGTGCCATGTCCAGCTTGAGCCCAAGCGGCGCCTGCTCGCGACCATCACCGGTCTCGAAGTCCCAACACGTGCGGCCGGCACCTTCAAGCGCCTGGATCTCGCCGACGAAGATGCCGTGCATCAATCCGCGGGCGTTGTCGGTGGCGTTCGGATAGCTAGGCGCAAGGCCGTTGATCTGGCTTGCTGGGTTCAGGTTGCGCGGATCGAACACCGTGTCCTCGATGCGCACATGAGCGAACCTTGCGTCACGTGCCAACTCCTCTACCGGCAACAGATGCTTCATGACGACCTCCTAGAGACGAACCTGTAGAGCAGACTAGCGACAGTGGGCTACTCGCCGCAGCCGAAGCCGCCGTGAATGACCGTGACGAGGTCGGTGGGCTTGTCGCCACTGAGCACCCCGGTCAGTCCGGGGGCAACCGAGAACGTGGCCGGAGCAAGTTGATCGGCCGGATGGATGACCACATCTGGATACGTGCCCCTGAGCAACGCGACTGTGTCGCCGACACCTATGCCCGCGTCGGTCTTCAACCCCGCTGGCTCGATCTGGGCACCGAATGCCGGCCCATAAGTGTATGACACAAAGTGACGTCGGCCGGTGAGGACAACGGACTGATCACCGAACTGCAGGTCGAGATCGCCAAACGCCACGGTGCGCACCACTGTTCCGGGGCACGATCCGAGAGATAGCGGATCGATCCAGCCGGTGTCGACGTCGGGCTTGCCGATGATCGAACTGACGAACTCGATGACGCCGTCCGGGTCGGCGCCGAACGCTGCACTGCCCAGCCCGTTGGCGCGCAGCACGAGCACCGCGCCCGGCGCCAACGTCGTCGTGGTGGCCGGTGACGTGGTTGTGGTCGTAGTGCTGGAGGTCGTTGTGGTCGGCGCCAACGTGCTGGTCGTGGTGGTGGCAATCGTCGTCGTAGTGGTGGTGCTGGTCGTGGTGGTGGTGGCTGGCAGGGTGGTTGTAGCCGCCAAGGTGGAGGTGGTCGCAGGGGCCTTGCTGTCACCGCCGCACGCAGCGACCATCAAGACCACCACTGCAAGGGCGCTCGCTATCGGCAATCGGCGCGAAGTCATGCGCGCAGTTTGCCAGCTGAGCGCCGCCGCGACGTGTCTGCACTCAACGAATCAGCGTGTCGGCTTCGTCGCCTGCCTCGACCAAGCGGAGGCTTCCATCGACAACGTCGAAGACTGTGACCGAGCAGTTGTCGAGTCGGCGGATGACCATGCGGTCATCGGCTATCGCAGCACCGATCGCCGCATTGATCGCGACGAAGTGGCTGAACACGACCGTGTCTTCGGGCAATGCGAGCAGTGCTGATACGACACGGTCACGGAATCCGACGAACGGCGCGCCGAGCGCACCCCATGTGCCCGCCATTGCGATGCGCAGCCACTCAACACGATCGACCACCGCCATGCCAGATGGCGACGGGATCTCGGCCACCAGAGGCTCCACTGTTGCGGCAACATCCCAGCGCTCACACAACGGTCGCGACGTCTCCTGACAGCGCAGCAACGGGCTCGTGACAACCGCCAGCGGCCCCATCAGGGCCAGGCGGTCGGCTACCTGTTCGGCCTGGCTGCGTCCTACATCGTCGAGCCCCGGGTCCGGGTCGGTGCCCCATCCCGCGGCGGCTCGTCCGTGGCGCACAAGATGCAGACGCGTCATTCGAAGAGCCAGCCGTCGTGAACGCCTGGTGTGGCGCCCCGCTTGATGAACCATTCGATGCCGAAGCCACGCACGAACGCCTCCTCGGGCATCTTCAGGAACAAGCTGCTGTCGGTGATCTGACTTGAGTGGCAGCGCAGCGACTCCCGCTTCTGGGTCAGGTAGGCGCTGACGTCGACCCGGTGAGTGATTGCCGCCTCGGGTTCACCGAACGGGTTGCCGTCATCGGCCGGGCCATTCGGGTCGAAGTCCGTGACGGCACCGTCGTCGTCGTTCGTCGACGACGACGACTCGGCGATGGACGTCGACGCTGCGAACTCGGCGCGCATGCGGGTGATGTGATCGCGGTTCATCGTCGCGTCGAACACTGCCGCGGTACCGGCGAGGTCTGCAGCACGATGGCCGACGGTATGCACCTTGACGTGATCCGGATGGCCGTAGACGCCGTGCCAGTCGTAGGCCGTGAGCACATCGGCATGCTCTTCGCGCAGTACCGCTGCGAGACGTGCCGCGGCTTGCTCGACGTCAGCCTGCCAGAACGATTCTGGGTCGGCGTTCTGCGGCCACCCGGTCATCCCGCTGTCTTTGTAGCCGAGCCACACCACACGGTGGACGCCGAGCACCGCCGCGGACCGCTCCAGTTCCGCACGACGGCGATCGACCAGGGTCTCACCGGACGCAAGATCATCCGGTATCTCGC
>JBDSMK010000190.1:0-7111 GCA_039915905.1 Ilumatobacteraceae bacterium | reverse complement strand
ATCAAAAGGTTGGATGTTCGAGTCATCCCGAGCGCGCTTGAATCACCCGAAACCGGGAAACTTCGCCTAAGTCGGCGATGAACCTGGTATCAAGGTGCGCATGCACGATCTGCCCGGGGCTCGGGGGAACGACGGCGGCGTGATTCTCGGCGGGCCTTCCGACGATTCGCAGCCCCGCAACGACCCTGAGCCGTTGTTCCGCCGGCCGGCGCGGAGTTGGTCGGAAGTGCCGTGGCGCACCATCCTCGCCACCGTTGGTGTGGTGATGATCGCCTACATCTCGATGGAGGTGATCCTCGACACGGTCCGGATCATCGCCTGGATAGTCATCGCCGGGTTCTTCGCCATCGTGTTGTCGCCGGCGGTTCGTTGGGTGGAATCAAAGGTAGGTGGTCGCCGTTCGCTGGCCACAGCGATCGTCGTGTTCACCACCCTCGCGGCTGTGCTCGGCTTGCTCAGCTTGTTCCTACTGCCGGTGCGCAGCCAGTTGATCACCATCATCACGGACCTCCCGGGTACCGTGCGCGACGCGGCCCAGGGCCGCGGCACCGTCGGTCAATTGGTCACCAAGTTGCATCTGAACACCTACGTTCACGACCACGAGGCCGAGTTGCGCGACGCTGCCGACCGACTGAGCAGTTCATCGTTCGAGTACGTCAGCACCGTCATCAGCGGTCTCATCGCGTTCATCTCGATCACCGTGATCACGGTGCTGTTCCTCTCCCAGGCGGAGTCGATCGGCGAGACTGTGATGACAGCCCTCCCGGCCCGCAGACGCGAGTCGGTTCGGCGGATCGCTGTCGACTCGGCCGGTGCGATCAGTGGCTACATGATCGGCAACCTGTTGATCAGCCTGATCGCCGGAACAACGGCGTTCATCTGTCTCGTAGCCCTCGGCGTTCCGAGTCCGTTCGTGCTCGCCTTGTGGGTCGCGTTTGCCGACCTCATCCCGCTCGTCGGCGCGATCATCGGCGCCGCAGCAGCTGTAGTTGTCGCGTTTCTGCACAACTCCACTGCTGGCATCATCTCGCTGGTGTTCTTCATCGTCTACCAGCAGATCGAGAGCAGCGTGCTTTATCCCGCGATCATGGCCCGGCGAGTGAAGGTGAATCCGCTGGTGGTGCTGTTGAGCGTGCTGCTCGGCGTGGAGATCTTCGGCTTCCTCGGTGCGCTACTGGCCGTGCCAGTGTCGGGCGCTCTACAGGTGGCCATCAAAGCGATCTGGCAGGAACACCGACGAGGGCGAATGGTGTTGCCAAAGTCATGAGCGGTAACCCGGTGCGGTGCCCGCTCTGGCCACGGTCGTGCCAGATCGCGTAGGCCACGATGACTGCAGCGGCAATCACCACCAGCGCGACGATGATCCCGAGCAGCTGTCGACTGGGCCGCCAACCGCTGCGTTGCTGAACGTATCCGGGAGCCTCGGCGGTCGGGCGTCTGGCAAAGGAGTCCGGCATCGGTTCGCGGCGGCCGGGAAGGCTCGGCGCTGGCTGCTCATGCCCGGCACCCGAACCCACACCCGCACGGGGGGTGTCACTGGCGCTGGCACTGGCACTGGCACCGTCACTGGCGCTGGCATAGGTGTTGGCGCCTGATTCGACGCTTGGGCCCGTGTCGGGATCGCCATTTGGATTTTTCATCGGACACCTCCTTCAGCTTGTCGTGTTGTCGAGAATCTGGAACATCTTCAAGTCGCTGGCGAAGTCCAGCGCGTAGTCGCCGCCCTCACGTCCGAGGCCACTGATCCCACAGCCGCCGAACGGCGCGGTGAGGTCGCGGATCAAGAAGCAGTTTGTCCAGATCGTGCCGGCACGCAACGCCCGGCCCAGCCGTTCGGCACGAGCCTGCGAGCCGGTGTAGACCAGCGCTGTCAGCCCGTAGGCAGTGGAGTTCGCCAGCGCGATCGCCTCTGCCTCGTCGGTAAAGGTCTGCAACGTGAGCACCGGACCGAAGACCTCACGTTGCACGATCTCACTGTCGTTGGAGAGCGGCTCGATCAACGTCGGCTCATACCACAATCCGTCTTTCACCCGGCGTCGTCCGCCATGCACCACCTTGTCGCCGGTGGCGCGGGCGCGCTCCACGAAGCCTTCCACCCTGGCGATGTGGTCGGGGTGGATCATCGGAGAAATGGTGGTGGCCGGGTCACGTGAGTCGCCCATCACGTGTGCATCGGTATACGCGTCGAAGCGCTTGATGAACTCGTCGCGCACCGATCGCTCGACCAGCAGCCGGGTACCCGCCAGGCACACCTGACCGGAGTCATCGTACTGGCCTGCGGCCTTTCGCGCTGCGGCATCAAGGTCGCAATCGGCGAACACCACGAACGCGCCCTTGCCGCCGAGCTCGGCAGTGAACGGCACGATGTTGGCCGCTGCCGCGGCGCCGATCAGGCGGGCAGTTTCCGGAGAACCCGTGAAGCTGATGCGCCGCACCCGCGGATCGCTCACCAGCGCTGCGCCGACCTCCTCGCCGATGCCCTCCACCACGTTGAACACGCCTGCCGGTACCCCTGCCTGATCGGCTAGGTCGGCCAGCAACGAACACGACAGCGGCGACCACTCCGCGGGTTTGAGGATCACAGTGTTGCCGGCTGCCAACGCAGGTGCGCACTTCCAGGTGCTGAGCATGAACGGGGCGTTCCACGGGGTGATCACCACCGTCGGTCCGGCCGGCATCCGCAGCACTCGGTTGGCAGTGCCGTTGGACGACCACGCCCGCTCGAGGTGTTGCTCGGCGAGTTCGGCATAGGCCCGGAAGTTGCGGGCCCCGCGCGATAGAACGCGCAGTCGCAGGCTCTCGTGAAGCATCGCCATGTCGAGGCACTCCACGGTGGCGAGAGGTTCGATGTTGGCGTCTATCAGGTCGGCCAGGCGTCGCAGGATTGCACCACGACCGGTCGGTCCGAGATCGGCCCACTCCGGGAACGCGGCCACGGCCGCACTCACCGCCGCCTCTGCCGTGGTCTCGTCGCCGCGGGAGACATCGGCCAGCACCGTCGACCAATCGAGTGGTGAACGGTCTTCGAACGTGACTGGCGAGTCCACCCGCCGACCACCGATGTAGTGCCCGGTGGCCACCTGCACACCGCCGACGTCGACGCGCCGGCCGGCGCTCGAGGCGATGCCGGCGTTCATTCCGTTACCAGCGGTCGGATACGCGGCATCGGCAGTTCGCTGCGGTCGGTTCGTCGTGGTGGGCGCTGCCCGCGCAAGGGCCAGTCGCCGCCGAGCGCGGTGGACAGCACCTCTTCGGTCGCGGTGGGTTGCGCGCCGACCTCGTCGCTCACCGGAACTGGACCCTCGATGATGGTGTTGGTCAAGATGCCCAACCCCTCCACCTCCACGCTGACCACGTCGCCGGGCTGCACCGGGCGCGAGAACGCGGGCGTACCAGAGAGGATCACATCGCCCGGCACCAGGGTTATCAGCCTGGCGATGTCGGCGACTAGGTAGTGCATGTCCCAGGCCATCTCGGCGGTGCTGCCGTCTTGTTGCACGACACCGTTCACAGAGGTGCGGATGCGCTTGTCGTGGAAATCCCAACCGGTCACCAGACCAGGACCCAACGGGCACAGCGTGTCGGCACCCTTGACCCGCAGCATCGACCCGGCGTCGGTGTCGCGGAAGTCGTGCAGCCCGAAGTCGTTGGCCACCGTGTATCCGACGATGTGGTCGCCGGCATCGGCATAGCTCACGTTGCGCGTCACACGCCCGATGACGATGGCCACCTCGCCCTCGTAGTTCAACCACCTGCAGTTCGCCGGGCGCACCACGCCGCCGCCGTGTGCGTTGAGCGCCGAGACCGGTTTGTGGAAGTACGTCGGCGCAGGCGGCAGCGACACACCGAATTCGCGCACCCTCGAGATGTGGTTGAGGTGACAACAGATGATCTTGGTTGGCTCCACCGGAGGCAGGTGTGTGGCCGAGGCGGCCAGAACCGTGCGGCCATTGCCGGCGATCAACTGCTCGCCCTCACGGCGCACCACGGTGGGGCAGCCGTCGAGCAGGATCCTGCGTACTTCCGTCATCGATTCCCCGATCGCAGCCGCGGTCACCGGTCAGGTGCCGCGATCACGAACGGTAGTGTGCGCGCGATGGGGTCAGCGTCGCTACCGCGGTTGAGCGGCTTCGCGTTTCCGCGTACCGCGAGCGGAGGGTCTTCGATCCTGCCGCCGCCGCCGTGGCACTACTCAGGTGATCTGCTGACCGTGGAGTACCGCACCGACCCGATGCGGGTTGCCGAACTGCTGCCGGTTCCGCTCACGGTGGTGCCCGATGATCTCGATCCGGGTGCGGTGGCGATCGTGTTCGCCGACTGGCAGAGTTGCGGGGCCGACTTCAGCGAGCTCGACGACCCGGTTCGCGCCCAGTACCGCGAGGCGTTCGTGGTGGTGCGATGCGCCTACCGCGGCGAGGTTTTCAGCCGGTGCGTGTACATCTGGGTGGACAAGGACTTCGCGATGGTTCGCGGTCACTTCCAGGGGTACCCGAAGAAGCTCGGCAGCATCTGGATGACTCGCCCGGTGACGATCGGCAAGGCGGGCCCCCGCGTCGCCCCCGGTGGCCGATTCGCCGGCACCGTCGCGCATGCCGACCGGCGCATTGTCGACGCCCATGTGACGCTGCGCGAACCGTCCGACAGCAACGGCTTTGTCAATGGGCATGCGATGTTGCATTCGCGCTGGATGCCGGCGATCGAGGCCGACGGGCGCGACAGCCTCGATGAACTGGTGACGATGCGCGGCGTCGACGTGGAGCTCGGTCAGGCATGGCGTGGCGATGCGGAGTTGGAGCTGTCGGTCTCGCCGGTGGAGGAGTTGCACCGCTTGCACGTCGACGAGATCATCGGCGGATACTGGCGCAGTGTGGGCACCACGTTTGCCGGTGGTGTGACTATCTCCGGCGCCGGCGGGCGATGACTGCGAATACCGCTGGCGGTGCTGCCGGTCAAGCCGCTGCCGGTCAAGCGGCTGCCGGTCAAGCCGCCGGTCAAGCGGTCGACGTCGACGAGCGCGCAGACGCCGACATCGTCGATCCCGACACGTTCGTGGCCGGAGTGCCCCACGCCACGTTCCGCCGGTTGCGGCGCGACGACCCGGTCAGCTGGTGGTCTGAGCACGATGGCGGTGCCGGGTTCTGGGCGGTTACCCGTTATGACGATCTGTTGCAGGTGAGTCGTGACGTCCGTGTGTTCTCCAGTGCCTCGGGGATCCGCCTGGAGGAGATGTCGCCCGAGGAGACGGAGGCGCGACGCACGATGATGGAGCTCGATCCGCCTGAGCACACCGCCTATCGGCGGCTGGTGTCCAAGCCGTTCAGCCGCCGTGAGGTGTACGGCTACGAGAACGCCATCCGGTTGCTGGCCAGGGAGGTGTGCGTCGGCGCGCTGGCCAACCCGCAGTTCGACTTCGTCGAGGCGATAGCCAAACAACTACCGATGCGCATGCTCGGACGGTTGCTCGGCGTGGCCGACGCCGACGGGCCGTGGCTTGTGGAGCGTGGAGACGCGCTGCTCGGCAACTCGGACCCCGAGTTCACCGATCATCCGGTGGGCTTGGTGGACACCGACGAGTTCCGGATGATGCCGTTCCGCAGTCCGGCCGGCCTTGAGCTGTTCGCCTACGCGCAACGCCAGGCAGCCATCCGACGGGCACACCCGACGGACGATGTGATCAGCGATCTGCTTTGCCCCAAGCTCGACGGCGAGGAGCTAAGCGAGCACGAGTTCAACAACTTCTTCACTTTGCTGGTGGCAGCCGGCAACGACACGACTCGCTACACCATGGCCGCCGGATTGAAGGCGCTGATCGAGCACCCAGCGCAGCTCGACGAGCTGCGCGATGCGGTGATCGCCGGTCGCCGCGAAGTGATCGACAGCGCGGTGGAGGAGATCCTGCGCTGGGGCAGCGTGACGATGCACTTCCGCCGTACCGCGACCACTGACTGCGAGCTCGGTGGTCGGATGGTGCGCCGCGGTGACAAGGTCGTCATCTGGTTCATCTCGGCTGACTATGACGAGCGCCAGTTCCCCGACCCGTACATGTTCGATATCCACCGCAGCCCCAACGATCACGTCGCCTTCGGGCGGATGAGTCCGCATCTGTGCCTCGGTGCGCAACTGGCGCGGATGGAGCTGAAAGTGCTGTTCGAGGAGTTACTGCCACGGCTGGCCGCCGTCCGTCTCGCCGGGCCGATCGAGCGACTTCGTTCCAACTTCATCAGCGGGATCAAGCGTATGCCGGTGGAGGTGAGCTGCGCGTGACTGCCGACCCGGCTATCAACCGGCCGATGATCGGGCTCTCCGGGCGTCGCTGGCCGGTGGAGAACGTGCCCCGGTTCCCGGCCGCGTTGGCCGGCGAGGAGGTCGACATCCATCTCGCGGAGTACCCCAAGGCGCTGGCCGCAGTGGGCGCTCTGCCAATACAACTGACCCGCGACGCCGACGCGAACGACATGGTCTCGCGTCTGGACGGGCTGATCATCACCGGCGGAGCCGACCCCGATCCAGCTCTGTACGGGGCCGCCCCGGATCCGCAGCTCGGTGGGATCGAACCAGGCCGCGACGCGTGGGAGTTGGCGCTGATCGAGGCAGCGCTACGGCGGCGGCTGCCGATGCTGTGCGTCTGCCGCGGCGCACAGATGCTCAACATAGCGATGGGCGGGTCACTGATCCAGCACATCGCCGAGCCTGGGCACGGTGGCTGGGACGTGCCCCGAACCACTCGCTGCCACACCGTGCGGGTCTCGCCGGGCAGCACCGCGGCGGCACTGTACGGCACGGAGCTGGCCACCAACAGCCTGCACCACCAGGCCGTCGACCGGCCTGGCCGCGGGGTCGTCGTGACGGGTATAGCCGACGACGGCGTGATCGAGAGCTTCGAACTCGAAGGGCACCCGGAGGTGTTCGCCGTGCAGTGGCATCCGGAGATGATGGCCGACCAGCCAGATCCGGCTTTCGTTTGGCTGGCCGACGAAGCAGCACGGTTCGCCGACAGCCACCGCCGTCAGCGCGACGGCGCAACTGATCCTGCCAACTAGGTCGTCCAACCAGATCCTGGCGACCAGATCTCTGGCAACCAGATCCTGGCAACCAGATCCTGGCAACCAGA
>JBDSMK010000188.1:0-2597 GCA_039915905.1 Ilumatobacteraceae bacterium | reverse complement strand
GCAAACCCGCCAACCCCGTGCCCCGGCTGCTGGCTGCTCTCGGGCCGAAGATGCTTGCCCTTGCGGCTGAGCACGCCGACGGGGCCCACCCCTACTGGACTACGCCGGAGCACACCGCCGAGGCCCGCCGCATACTCGGTCCGGACAAGTTGCTGTGCGTGGAGCAGAAGGTGGTGCTGTCGACCGATGCCGCAGCGGCGCGTGCCGCGGCGATCACCGCAATCGGCGTATATGCCGCGCTGCCGAACTATCGCAACAACTGGTTGCGTCTCGGCTTCACCGATGACGAGATCGAGCAGCGTGCCGACCGGTTCGTAGACGGCGTGGTCGGTTGGGGCGACGAGGCAGCGGTACGCGCCAGAGTGCAGGCGCACTACGACGCGGGCGCGAGCCACGTGTGCATCCAGCCGTTGTCGGTCGACGGACCGCGCGAGATCGACTGGCACGCCTTCGAGGCGCTCTCCCCGCTGGCCTGATAGCCAGCCATCGCAGCCCGGCTCAGCCGGGAACCATGTGGCTCACAACTTCACCAGCGCGTGCTGCGGTGTAGCCGTCTGCGGCCGTCCAGGTGATCTGGCCGTTGACTATCACGGTGTGCACGCCCTTGCCACGGCGGATGTAGCGGAAGCCGTCACCAGGCAGATCGGACACGCCGATCTCCTCGTCACGGTCGATGGTTGCCGGGTCGAACACCACCAGATCGGCGGCGTACCCGGGGTGCAACAAGCCGCGATCGGCCAGGCCCCACGCCAGTGCTGGCTCGTGGGTCACACGGCGTACAGCCTGCTCGGTGGTCATCGAACCGGTGCCGCGCACGAACGTGGCGAACAGGTAGCCGGTGTCACCGTTGGTGGCGAACGCCTGCACGTGAGCGCCACCGTCGGACGCGCCGATGAGCACCGCCGGGTCCGCCAGCAGCTCACCCACCTTGGTGCGATCGGTGTGGCCCAGCCCGTCGTTCTTGAACTCAGTGTCAAGCTCCTCCGATACAGCCAGATCGATCATCGCCTCCACCGGGTTGACTCCACGGGCTGCGCCGAGCTCGTTCAGCGACATCCCGACGAGCCCGGCGTTGGCCGGATCAGCCACGCCGCGAACGTAGGAGTTGCCCATCCGGGCGCGCATCGACACTGCTACGGGCTCGTCGCCTGCCGGGTAGGCCTCGGCCACCAGCTTGGCTCTTGTCTGCGGATCGAGGTAGGCCGCGAGGCGATCCTCGGTGGTCGGCAGGTTGAACACCGCGAACCAGCTCGGCAGCGTCATCAGCATGAAGTTGCGTTCACGCAGACGGAAGTTGATGTCGATCGGGCGGGTCTGCACCTGCGGCCAGACGCGGGCCCCACGTGCCCTGTGCTCGGCCAGCCGGGCCAGTACCGCCGGAACCATCTCTGGGGTGTTGGCCGCCTCGAACAACGGAGAGAGCGTGGTAGGGATGCCGAACTCCAATGAGAGCTCGGCAAGGGTATCGATGCGCTGCAGCGTCAATGCCGTGTCGTAGAACTCGTGCACCACCTGCAGGATGCCGCTACCCGCCTCACCGAGCGTCGCGCACAGGGCGCGTAGTTCGTCGTGCGTCGCCAATCTGCTGGGTACCGGCCGCCAGCTGTCATCCACGTCGATGTAGCTCGTAGACATTCCGCTGGCACCGGCGCCAAGCGCCCCGCGTAGCAAACCCTGCATCTCGGCAACCTCGGCGGTGGTGGCTTCGCGATGGAACGCATCTTCGCCCATCACCCACATCCGCAGTGCGCTATGCCCCACGAGCGGGGCGATGTTCAGGCCGAGTGTGCCGCGCAGCGAGTCCAACCAGCCGTCGAACGTCTCCCATGTCCAGTTGATGCCATCGTCGAATGCTGCCATCGGCAGGTCCTCGATCTGGCGGAACATGCGGCACAGTCGGTCGCGCTGCGCAGCACGCAGTGGGGCCAGTGTCAACGAGCAGTTGCCGGTGACGACGGTGGTCACACCGTGCTCGAGCGCCGGCTGAGCCAGCCCGTCCCAGCACAACTGGGCATCGTAGTGGGTGTGGATGTCGACGAATCCGGGCGCCACTGCCAGTCCGGCGGCGTCGACCTCGGTGTCGCCCGACTCGCAGATCCGCCCGACGCGCACGATCCTTCCACCCTTGACGCCGACGTCGCCACGGTACGGGGGCATCCCCGAACCGTCGTACACCGTTGCGTTGCGCACCACTAGATCGAACATCGCTCCCCCTTTGGCCACATCGCCGGGCGACGAGCCTTCGTTGTGCAGCGTAGGCAAGACGTGCGGCGCACGCCGAGTTGTCGGCCACCGCTATCTGCGGCACGCTCACCTTCATCGAAACGGCATACATCGACGAAGCCGCCGAGGTAGTCGCCGCACTGCGCCACCACGGCGCGGTCCGCGGCACGCTCGTCGCGCTGGCAACCACCCCCGGCGTCGGCGCGGGGTTGGCATTCGGTGACACTTCGACGAATCCTGACGGCGCGCTCACGATCGCCGTCGCGGTGGAGGATCCGCTGAAGCTGATTGGCGAACTGGAGCATTCGCTGCACCCGAGGTGGGTGCTGTGGTCCAACGACACGGCGCGGTCGCTGGTGCGCGGCGGCGTGCGC
>JBDSMK010000187.1:0-5136 GCA_039915905.1 Ilumatobacteraceae bacterium | reverse complement strand
CAGCCGCCCTTCATCGCTGTATCGATGTCGGTCATCGAGGCGGTGCCGTGCTCCCACATCCGCACGGCGTTGTTGAGGTAGGGGAACAGCAACGCGTTGACGACGAAGCCGGCGCGGTCCTTGACCTCGACTGCGTCTTTGCCGCACCCCGTGGCGAACGCCAACGCGGCGGCGATGGTCTCGTCACTAGCGGTTATCGGACGGATGACTTCGACCAGTGCCATAGCGGTGGCAGGGTTGAAGAAGTGGATGCCACATACCTGCGATGGACGCTTGGTGACCATCGCCAGCTCCACCACTGGCAGCGTCGACGTGTTGGTGGCGAGGATCCCGGTCGGCTTGACGATCTCTTCGAGCTCGGCGAACAGCAGCTTCTTGACGGCAAGATCCTCGACGACAGATTCGATCACCAGATCGCAGTCGGCCAACGCTCCGAGGTGGTCGGTCGCGGTGATCCGACCGAGGATCGCGCCGCGTTGCTCCTCGGTCGAGCGACCCTTCTCGATGGCCCGCACCAGGCCCTTGTCGATGGTGGTGACCATCGCCTCGGCCGACTCGCGGCGGCGCGAGCGCACCACCACCTGATAACCGGCGCGGCTGGCAACTTCGGCCAGCCCTGCACCCATGATCCCCGAACCGAGGACGCCGACGCGCCCGATTGTGCTTTGTTCATTCATTTCGTCGGCCCCTGCTGACTCGATTTACCGCTGTTATTGACCCAGGCAGCTTAACTACCGACGGGTAACCGTTCTCAAACCGCAAGCGCCGACGAGTTGCCGCTTGCTCGATACCGTGACCTCCATGAGCACTGACCATCTCGGCGATGCCGTGACGTCCCCCGAACGACTCGTCGCCCTCGATGCGGTGCACAACTTCCGTGATCTCGGCGGCTACCCGACCTCGTCGGGTCGCGTAACCAGATGGCGCACGCTGTTCCGTGCCGATGGCCTGCATCGCCTCGCTGGCGCCGATCTCGACGTGGTTCGCAGGCTCGGCCTGCACACCGTGATCGACTTGCGCACAGACGCCGAGATCGCCGAGCGCGGCCGGTTCCCTGGTGACCAGTACCCGGTGCAGTTCCATCATCTATCGGTGCTGGACCACACGTGGGACATTGAGACCACACCGGTCTACGACGACGACGCCGACTTCCTGCACTGGGCTTACACAGAGATGCTCGACCAAGGCGGCGACGCGTTCGCCGCCGCGATCGAGGCGCTGGCTGTACCGGGTGCGCTTCCGGCAGTGTTCCACTGTGCGGCCGGAAAGGACCGCACCGGGATACTGGCGATGCTGGTGCTCGGCGCTGTTGGGGTGTCCGAGGCGCAGATCACGGCCGACTACGCGTTGACCGCCGGCGGCATCGAGCGGATGAGGGTTTGGGCGGCGCGCGAGATGCCCGACGCGGCGCAGCGTTGGGCGGAAACACCGTCGGCGTTTTTCGCCGCTGTACCCGAGGCAATGGTGCGGGTACTTGCCGACGTAGATGCCCAATACGGCGACGTGCGCTCATACGTGCGCCATCTCGGAGTGGGCGAGTCGACGTTGGTGGAACTCGAGCACGGCCTGCTGGAACCGCAGTGAGCAGGCGCCAGGCAGACGTGCTGAACTAGCTTCCGAGCATGACTGGCACGCTGGCGTTGCAAGGAGGCGGCCCGTTCGTGGCCAACGACGAGTTGGATCGGCGATTGATCGCGAGCCTCGACACCCGGCGGGTCGTCGTGCTACCCACAGCTGATGCGTTCGAACATCCCGAGCGGCTGCTGGCCGCGGCGATGGCCTGGGCGGAGCGTCTCGAAATGGGCATCGAGCTGGAAGGTTTGATGGTGATGCGACGCGCCGAGGCTCTCGACGAGGGCGTCGCCGGTGTCGTCAGCGGCGCCGACGCGGTGTACATCGTCGGCGACCAGCCGCTCCACCTGCGTTCGGTGCTGAAGGACACGCCGCTGTGGGACGCAATCGTGCAGTTGCTGGCCAGTGGTGGGCTGGTGGTCGCGGTTGGCGGCAGCGCAGATGTGATGTGCGACCCGATGGTCGACCCCCGCGGCGGGGCGTTCACCCTCGGACTGGGCCTGATCAACGGGATTGCCCTGATGACCGAGGTGGAGACATGGTCACCGGACCGCGTGCACCGCACCCGCAAGCTGGCCGCCACTGCGGCTGCTGGGCTCGCGTTGGTGGAACTGCCCAGCAGCTCAGCGGTGGTGCGCACAGCTGATGGCTGGGAGCGCGTCGGCTCCGTGCAGGTGACCGGAGAACTTCCCGTCGGTTGACACCGCAACCGCGACCCGCTGTCGTGTGACGGGTCAGCTCTCGGTGATCGTCACCGCAGAGACCGTCACAGTCTTCGACGGCACGTCACTGCTGGCTGAACCCAGAGCGAGAATGCTCTTGACGACGTCGAGTCCTGACGTGACCTTGCCGAATGTGACGTACGTGCCCGTTGCGTCGAGTTCCGATGCCTTCGGGCCACCGACGAAGAACCACTGTCCGCCGCCGCTGTTGGGGCCGCTGCTGCGTGCCATCACCAGGTCACCCTCGGAGTACTTGTAACCGTTACCTTCGTCGGGGATGAGGTAGCCGGGTGTGTCGGTCTTGGTCCTGCCGCCGCCTTGGATGATGTCGATCGACTGGTCGGCACGGAAGAACACCGAACCGTCGTAGTAGTGGAACCGCGACAGCGTGACGAAGTTGTTGACCGTGCCCGGCACTGCGGAAGTGTCGAGCGCGACGGTGATCTTCCCTGCGGAAGTGTCGAACTCGGCGGTGTAGGTCTTGCTCGGGTCGATGCACTCCTTGAACGGCTGACTGAACTTGGCCTGGCGCACGCTGCTTCCATCGGCAGCAGGGCATCCGCCCTTGCCGAACACGAACGCCGGGAGCGTGGTGGTGGTCGCATTCGGGTCGGTGGTGGTGGCCGCTTCGGATGTGGTGGAGGCATTCGGGTCGAGCGAGGTGCTCGGAGCGATGGCAGACGTGCCGATCGTGGTGGATGCCGGCGTGGCGGTGGAACTGTGGTCCTTGGTCAAGTACGCCAGGCCGAACAGCAGTCCTACCGCGATCGGCAACCCGATGCCGACGCGCAGGCCCCAGCGCTTGCTCTTGGTCCGACGGGCCTGTTGGGCCAGCTCCTGCAGACGTTGCTGACGGTTGGCTCTTTGGCGATCACGTTTGGCTGTACCCACGAGGGCGAGAGGTTACCGGCGCGTTGCTCAAGTGACCGGGCACCAGTGCCGATGTCATGGGGTGGATAGGACCCGGAGCGAGCGGCAGGCCGGCAGGTGGCTGACCGCGACCGGGTTGGCAAGCTCTCTTGCCTATCTGGTGTGGCGCTTCGGATGGTCGTTGCGGGGGGCGCCGCTGTGGCTCGCGGTGCCGGCGCTGACCGTCGAACTGGTCGGCTTCTTGGCCACCGCTTTGCTCGTCTGGACGATGTGGTCCGGCAATGGCGCGGCGATGGAGCCGGTAGCCAGGCCGGTCGTAGACACTCCTGGCGGCCCATCTGGCGGGATCGATGCGCGTTCCGTCGGGAATGCGGATGTCGGGCTGGATCAATTCATCGACGTTGTGGTGCGGGTCGACGGTCAGGATGTCGACCACGTCAAAGCCACCCTTTTGGCGGTCGCTTCGCTGGATTCGCGACCGACTTGCACGGTGGTGGATCTCTCCGGGCGTCCGGAGGTGGTGACCGTGGCAATGGAGCACGGTGCCGGATATCTAGCCACCGACCTCGATGACCGCAATGGGCTGGCCCTTGCCGGGCGTGCCGGGATCGCGCCGAGCTTCTTGCTCCTGGATGCCGGAGACCTGCCGGTGCGCGGTTCGGTGTGCCGGCTCAGCGCGGCGCTGGCCGACCGGCATGTCGCCGCGGTGCAGGGCATGGCCGACGTGCAGGGCATGGCCGACGTGCAGGGCATCGCCGACGTGCAGGGCATCGCCGACGTTCTCGGCGCCGTCGGCGTGGTGAGCGCGCCCGATGAGATCGACGATGTGATCGCCGAGCGGCGATCGCTGGAGCCGGCGCTCGGCGGACGTGGGCTGGCAATGATTATCGGCTCCGGGGTGGCAGTTCGGCGGTCTGCACTGGCCGCAGTGGCCGTTGGACTTGGAGAGCCGGCTGAGGAGCAGGCACTGGTTTCGGCAGCGCTGCTGGCAGCTGGATGGCAGATCACCGCTCTCGGTGGGGCCGCGACCGTCACCAACCCGGACTACGACGCCGATGCCGCAACGGCAGAAAGCATCACCAGGTGCCGGACCGCCTACCGACTTCTGGTCGGACGCCGTGGCGCGGTGCGTGCCAGAGGCCTCGCAACGCGTCAGCGGATGGCTCTGATGGCCTGGTCCGTGCGACCCCTATCTGCCGTGCGGCAGGCCCTACTTGTGGCCGTAGTGATAGCGGCGTTGGTCTCCGGGCGGCTGCCGTTCACGCTGAACATGGCCGCTATCGGCGGGCTGTGGCTGCCGGGGCTGTCGGCCACCGCACTGGGGCTCGGTCTGCTCAGCGGATGGACGCTGCGGCCCGGTGACCGCACGCGGTGGTCGCTGCAGGCGTTCGGATCCGGCTGTATGGCGATGTTCACCAACGGCTGTGCTGCTCGTTCCGTGTCGCAGCGTTCCGTGTCGCCGCGCAACCCGGCGCTGGTTTGCGCCGTGGTGCTTGTCGGCGTCGCGGTGGTGCTGCGCGCCGGGGCCGATCACTGGACCCGCTGGCTTCACCCGATGGCAGCGCGCGAACTGGCCCCGTTGCTAGCAATGGCACTGTGGTTGGTGACGATGAGCCTCGACTCATTACGTAGGGTGGGCGATGCCGCGTCCCGGCGCCGTATGAGCGAAGGCGATAGCGCCACCGGCAGTCTCAGCGGTCGGCCCGGCGTGCAGTCCGGCAAGTCCGCGGAGATGTGGTGGTTCGCGGTGCGGATGGCTGTACTCGTCACGCTGGTCGGCACGATTATTGGGGCGTCGAGATCGATTGACATGTCGGGTCCGTGGCGTTCCGGCGCTGCCCCCGGTTCGTTCATCGTCGCCCTGACAGCCACAGCAGTGGCAACGGCGATGATGCTCGACGCATTACGCGCGATGACCGTTCGACCGCAACCGCAACCGCAACGGCAGCCGCATCCGCGATCCAGCCGTTGA
>JBDSMK010000120.1:0-3607 GCA_039915905.1 Ilumatobacteraceae bacterium | reverse complement strand
CGAGAACTGCATCACCGACGTGAAGACGGCGTACGACGAGATGAAGCGCCGTGGCGCCGAAGCCGTGGTGCTGCTGGGCAACTCCGGCGGCGGGAGCCTGATGGCGATGGCCAACGCCGAACTCGGCATCGGCGACGGTTGGATCGGGATGGCTGCCCACCCCGGCGAGGGCGTGTTCATGATGCAGTGCATCGACCCCAGCGTGGCTGACGAGAACGACCCGTTCGCCACCGTGCCAGAACTCGACATGTACGACCCCGACAACGGATGGCGTCCGTGGCCGAAGCCGTGCTCCTACGACCCGGCATGGCTGGTTCGCTACCGCGACGCGCAGGCGGAGCGGGTGGCGCGTCTCGATGCGATCGCCAAGGCCTCGATCGCCGAGTCCGATGATGCACTGATGCGGTTGCGCGGCGTGGACAAGACGAAGAGCCCGGCGGATTACCGCGAACTCCGCCGCAGAGCGGTGTTCACCAAGTACATGACGATCTACCGCACGCTCGCCGACCCGGCCTATCTGGATCTGTCGATTGATCCCGACGAACGCCCGATGGGCTCGTTGTTCGCGTTCCCTGATCCGTTGGACGCGAACTACGGACGAGGCGGGCTGGCTCGTTCGATGACCGCACGTGGATGGTTAAGCACCTGGTCCGGCTTGTCGTCGCACGCCAGGCTGGCCGACACAATGCCGAAGGTCAAGGTGCCGACGATCCTCGTGCACCCCACGGCCGACACCGAGATCCGGGTCTGGCAGGCCAAGGAAATCGTCGACAACGCCGGTGCCGAAGACATCACCTACGTGGAGATGAAGGGGGCCCCGCACTACCTCGAGGGTCACCGTCCGGAGGCGCTGGCCCATGTCGCCGAGTGGCTGGGAAAGCGGTTCGCGTAGCGCCGAAGGTGACTGGTGGCGCATGTTGTGGACGAGGCGGTGCCCACTATGGGGTAGATCTTCTGAGCCATCGCGGAACCTCAGTTCAGCTCGCCAACGTAAAGTGGGACGATGCACGTTCGAGCTGTCCTTCGAGATGCTTATGAGGCGTTCCTCGGCGACTCCGCCCGCTGGGTTCAGCCTGAGGGCCGAGTGCCGGTCGACACCCTCACGCGGTTGGTGGTCACAAAGTTGCTCTATCGCTATCCGTCCCTTCGCGCGATGGCTTGGTTCCGCCTCGGAGGTGCGTTGAAGGAAATTGGGATCCCAGGCACATCCGGTTGGATCCAACGACGTTTGCTTCGTCTCTATGGATTGGAGTTGTCAACCGGAATCCCGGTCGGTCGTGGCTTGTACATCGCACACCCAGTTGGTTGCGTGCTCCACGCCACCTCGATCGGGGCGGACGTGACCGTGATATCGAACGTCACGTTCGGGACACGAACGGACAACGCCTGGCCGACGATTGAAGATGGCGCTCGATTCGGGGTGGGTGCCCGGGTCCTCGGCGGAATCGTCATTGGCGCCGGCGCCTCTATCGGAGCGAATGCGGTAGTACTCCATGATGTTCCTTCCGGGGTGACAGCGGTGGGCGTTCCCGCTCGAATCGTTGTTGGATCGCCGGTTGCCGCGTCGGAAGCCTGAGGGGCAAGATGTCGGTCGTCGAAGGCGGGCGCGAACCACGGCGATCGATCAGGCGAAACATACTGGCGCTCCTGTCGTCGCAGGTGGCGACGTGGGGGTTGAGCACGGTTACTCTTGTGATGTTGCCTCGCTATCTCGGGCCGGTAGCGCTTGGCGAGCTCCGAGTGAGCTCTTCGCTGTGGGCCGTCGTCGTCGTGGTGGCTGGCTGCGGTACGGGTTCATTACTGACGATAGAAGTCGCCAAGCGCAAACAACAGGCCATTCCCTTAGCTGCGGCGGTCGGCCGAACCCGAACGTCTGCCTTTCTTGCGCTCGTGCCGCTCGCTGCGGGCTTCTGCTTTTTGGCCGGATACGAAGCGAAGCTGATCGTGATCATCACGATCGGTGGCGTTGCCGCGATCCTCGATCTCGTCGTGATGGGAAGCAAACGAGCCGCGCTGATGGGCGCAGAGGAGATGGGGGCCGTCGCCCGTGTAGATGTCGCTACGACGATTCTGTCAGTCACTGCTGTAGCGATAGCGCTGCCGCTCGGGGCTGGTGTTCTGCCGATTGCGCTGCTTGGTGACGTTGGTAGCCTTTTCGGGGCGATCCTGTTTGGCCGGGCGCTCCGCAGCGTCGGCCAGCCTGCCGACCACAAGCCGCTGTTCCGTGGACGTCGTCTGCTGCGGGCAGGGATGCCGTTTCTCTTTGCCGATGCGATGGTCACTATCTATTTGCAGGTTGACACTCTAGTGATCTCGGTCCTCGTTGGTGAGCGGGATCTTGGTTGGTACTCCACCGCGGATGGCATATTCGGATCTCTTCTTTTTGTTCCGGCAGTGTTGATGTCGGCAGTGTTCCCGTCAATTGCGGCGATGCACGACAGAACGCCGACTGCAGTTGCCGGTCGACTTGAGCAGGCGTTTCGCTCGATGCTGCTGTTCGGCGTGTGGATCGGCCTTGGCACGGTGCTGGTGAGTCGATCGTTGACGTCGTTGCTGTTCGGTGCGAAGTTTTCAGGGACATCCCCGGTGCTAGCGACGTTTGGAGTGGTCGCTATTCTCAGTTTTCAGACGATCTTGCTTGGACAATTCGCCATCGCAACTGGTCGTGCGCGTTTCATTGGCGTACTTCTGCTCGTGTCAACGGTGCTCTCGCTTCCTCTTGATCTGCTGCTCATCCGCTGGACTGAGCGCCGTTACGGCAACGGTGCGATCGGCGGGGCCTTGGCATACATAGTAACCGAGTTAATTCAGATTGTTTGCGGCGTGATTGTCTTGGCACCGTATCTATTGAGCCGAACTACTCTGGCGCGAGTCGTCCGTTGCGTGGTTGCCGGAGCTGCTCTGCTCGCCGCCGGTTGGCCATTTCGTGACGACTTCTTCTTGGTGTCATTGGCAACTGGATCGGTTGCTTTTTTTGTTGCGTTGTTGATCATGCGCGCCTTCGACGAGTTCGAACTGGATCAGGCGCGCGTCGCGTTGCGCTGGCTAAACCACTCGAGGTCTCAGTAGGGGAGACATCGAAGCACCATTTATCCGCGCCGATTCTGCGCGTAGCGGGTGCTGCCGGTTGAGAATGGCATTGCGCCATTCGATGAAGGCAACACGGCTGGTTCGGTTGGGTATCGGGCAGTTCGGCGGCTGACACCGCAGCGATGTAGTGCGCTGCTGCCGGCAGGCCCGGTGGTGCAGGTTTCGGTCGTCGGATCCTCTGCAGCCGTTCGAACAGGATTCGCCGTCGGGCAGTTCCACAGCGGCTCTCCGTCGTACTTTTGCGCGCGCACTGTGGTGAGGTCTACGCGTTGGGTCAAGAATCTAGACTTTCAGAGACTTTTTGATTGCAGTTGTGTTACAGTATTTGCAGTCTTGCGGGCGCTGGACGATGGGAATGCGATGAATCTTCAAACCGGTGCCAACGGGCGCGCTGCCGTATGTGTGACGAAATGGTGGAGGCGCGTTGCGCTGTGCTCGGCGATCGCCGCAACTGCGCTCGGGGGGTTCGCGGTGGCCAGCGCTGATGCCCGGTCAACGGTCAAGGCAGTTCTAGCCA
>JBDSMK010000094.1:0-3148 GCA_039915905.1 Ilumatobacteraceae bacterium | reverse complement strand
CGGTGAACTTGTCGAACGCGGCCAAGGCCGACGGCTGATGGCCCATGTAGCGGAAGAAGTCACCGAGGTACCCGAGCCGTTCGAATCGCGGTCGGAGCGACTCACGCAGGCTGAGGTCGAGTTCGTCGAACTCCAGCGGGGTGATCACAGCGGGACGATCAACGATGTCGGCACCAGTGGCGCATCGTAGATCGCGATCTTCGAGGAAAACCGCAGTATCCCCTCGACGGCGACGATGCAATCGTCGTAGGAGCCGGCGGAGTGGATCATGCTGTGCTCATCAACCAGAGTCTCGACGCACACGAAGTTGGCAGTGGTTCCCAGGGTCACGGCGTCCAACGACACTGGCCGCACCGCGGTGATCATGTGCCGGGTAATCCGGCGATCGAAGAACTGGGTGCCGATGATCGCGTCTACGCGGTCGGTGAGCATCGCCCGACTGTCACACCGGATGGTGGCCAGCGGTAGACCGCGCTCCACGTTCTCGCGCGACACCACCATGTAAGTCGCCTCGGCGACGAACAGTTCGAGCCACTCGCGGTACTCGCCGGCATCGAGCAACGCGGCGTAGTCGTCGTACAGCGCGGCCACCGCGGCGGCTTCGAATTGTCCCCATCCGACTCGCGGCCGGAACCCGGCAGCAGCAACCGGCACGACAGCGGTCACAGCCCCATCACCGATCGGTAGTGATCGTAGAAGGCGCGGATGGCGACCTCGGTGACCATGTGTTCGGTGTCTTCGAGGTCGTGACCACCCATCTCCAACAAGGCGATCCCGTCGTCGGCGATCATCGCACCGCGCTGCGCCAGGCGCATCACCTCGCTGTCGTCGATCGACACGAGCCCGGACGGACCCATCAGGTTGGCCTGGCGCAGCCGGCGCAGAGTCATCTCCTCGTCGTCATCGGCGTATCCGAAGAAGGTCCAGTGCAACTCGAACTCACCGACGGAACGGGTTACCAGTTGCCGCATCGCCAGGGTGTTGGACTGCTGCTGGACGATCAGGTTCGGCCAGATCGTCTGCATCACCACCGTGGCCGCGCCAGGAAACTCGCGCACCGGATCGAGCAGCCGCGGGTCGTGCAGCTCGAGGTCGTGCTGCACCCTCTTGATGTCGTCGGTGCCGACCACTTCGCGCTGGGTAGAGCGCTGCGAGACGAGCACCGAATGCCGCCCCGAGGAATCCATCTGGGTCTTCGACGGGTTATCGGCGCGGAACAGGCCGAAGGTGACGAGGAAGACGTGCAGCAGGCTGGCGTGGTACGGGTCCTTGATGTTCTCGAACATCAGCTTCCAGTTGGCCGGCACGGTCTGGCGCTGGTAACCGAGCACGCTCAGTTCGCGACCGTCGAACACCCGGTCGAACCAGCCGAGATTGGTCGGCCCGAGATAGTCGGGCAACGCCGGCATCTCGTCGTCGAACGAGGCGAACAGAACGCCGTGGCGCTCGGTGACTGCCAGCCGTTGCAGGCCGTGGTCAGCGTTGTCGAAGTCGTCCGGCATGCCGCCATGCCCGCCGACACCCTTCTTGAACGGCAGCCCCAGCAGGCGCCCGCCGGAGGCGTACTGCCACTGGTGGTATGGGCAGGTGAATGTGGTTGCGTTGCCCGACGGTGCCTGGCAAAGGACCACGCCACGGTGGGCGCAACGGTTGACCACCACATGCACGACGCCGTGGCGATCACGGGTGACGATCACCGGTACGTCGCCGACGCTGGTGCGGACGAAGTCGCCCGGCTCGGGGATCTCAGCGGACAACGCGACGTAGTTCCACGACGGCCCGCGGAAGATCACGCGCTGCTCTCGTGCGAACAGATCGGGGTCGGTGTACACCCAGTACGGCACCCGGCTGACGCCCTGATCAGGCCACCGGCGACGTACCGCGATTGGCTCGTCTACTTCTGCTGTGGAGAACTGCATGATGAAGCGACTCTAGTAGATACATCTAATAGATGGAAGACCCGCGGTATATGTTCTGCTATACAGAACTCGTGGTCAATCGATATCCTTTGGCGTCCGTCGACAACGCGCTGTCCATCCTCGAGCTGCTGCGCAGTGAACCAACAATGCGCCTGTCTGACGTCGCCAAGGAGCTCGGCGTGGCGAACTCGACCGCTCACCGCCTGCTCGCGGCGCTCGTCGAGCGGGGCTTCGTGGTCCAAGAACCGGATACCCGGCGTTATTGCGCGGGGCCCACGCTGATGGAAATCGGACGTGCAGCGGTTCTGCACCTCGGCCTGCGCCAGCTCGCCCGACCACTGCTGGAGGAACTGGCCGTGATGCTCGGCGAAACCGTCCACCTCGGGGTCCGCCAGGGCAAACAGGTGCGTTACATCGACGCCGTCGAGTCCACTCGCGCGGTCCGCGTTGCAGCACGCACCGGGCGGGTGATGGCGGCCAACACGACTTCCACCGGCAAGGTGCTGCTGGCCGCGCTGGACGACGAGGTCGTGCGCGCGCTGTTCACCGCCGATTCGCCACCAGCGGCCGCCTCCACCACCTCCACTACCTCCGCCACGGCACGCCAGCTCACCGAACTGCTCGGTGAGCTCGACCGTTGCCGACGCGCCGGCTTCGCTGCCAACAGTGGTGAGAGCGAGGACGGTGTGGTCTCGGTGGCGGTTGCGGTGCGCGACGGCGCCGGGGAGGTGGTAGCTGCGGTGAGTTGTGCGGCGCCCGAGCACCGCTTGCACATCTCCGACGCGTCGGCTGTCGCCGGGCGGATGCACGCGCTTGTCGCATCTCACTCACTCACGTCACACTGAACGGCACCGCGCCAGGCTGAGACGCGCCACCTCGCATCGGGCGGCACCGCATCCGACGATCCCAGCCAGTCACATCGAACCAGTCACATCGCACCGACCCGGAGGCCACACCCAATGGACATCCTTCTGCACTACAACGTCGGGCCCCGGCTGCAAGCGGCGCTAGACGCCGAACAGCGCCCGGGCATCGATATCCGTTGGGCCCCGGAAGGTGACGCCAAGGCGCTGCTGACGGCGATCGCCTCGGCCGATGCCCTGTTGCATGTCCTCGAGCCGGTGACAGCGGAGGTGATGGATGCCGCACCCCAGTTGCGGTTGATCCAGAAGCTCGGAGTGGGCGTGAACACCATCGACCTCGCTGCGGCGCGAAGCCGCGGCATAGCG
>JBDSMK010000173.1:0-3766 GCA_039915905.1 Ilumatobacteraceae bacterium | reverse complement strand
CGCCGTCGACCACCCGCGCCACCACAGCGTTGGCGGAGAGCACCGTGGACGGTGGATCAGCCGATTCGGAGGTGGCGTCCGAGGAGCCGCGGCAACCCGTAACCCCGAACAGCAGCGCCACCAGCAGCACGGCGAGGAAATCCACCCGCGATGCCAGGCCGGCTCGACGGTTACGCGAGCACCGTCGGTGAGTTTGCCGGTCGGCCTTCATCCAAGGTATTTACCTGCACGCCCATCTGCCCGCGCACCTCGGTGCGAGTCATTCCCGACGTATCCGAGTCAGATCGGGTGGTCCGAGTCACTGCAGCACGGAACCGTGCGACAGCGACTCGGAACAGGCGTGGAGATGTCAGAGGCGCTCGATGATCGTGCCGGTGCCGAGTCCGCCACCGCAGCACATGCTCACCAGTCCGTAACGTCCGCCGGTGCGCTCCAGTTCGTACAGCGCCTTGGTGAGCAGGAACGCTCCCGTGCAGCCGAGTGGGTGGCCGAGGGCGATCGCCCCGCCATTGGGGTTGACCCGCTCCGGGTCCGGCCCGAGCTCCTTCTGCCAAGCGAGCACGACAGAGGCGAACGCCTCGTTGATCTCGAACACGTCGATGTCGCCGATGCTCAGACCGGTGCGCGCCAGCAGCCTCTTGGTCGCATCGATCGGGCCGGTGAGCATCAGCACCGGGTCGACGCCGACGATGCATGTGTCGACTATCCGGGCTCGCGCGTTCAACCCGAGGGCGGCGGCCTTCTCCTCCGACATCAGCATCAGCGCTGCTGCACCGTCGCTGATCTGGCTGGAGTTGCCAGCGGTGTGCACGCCGTTCTCCCGCCCCACGGGCTTGAGGGTGGCAAGCTTCTCCAGCGTGGTTTCACGCAGGCCCTCATCGCGAACAACCTTGTGGGTGGTTCCCGTTGGTTGGCCGTCGGCGTCTACGTCGGGTGCGTCGACCTCTACCCACTGACCGTCGAAGCGTCCTTCTGCCCACGCCCGAGCTGCATACTGCTGACTGCGGAAGCCGAACTGGTCGGTGTCTGCACGGGTGATGCCCCACTTGTCGGCGATGCGATCTGCACCCTCGAACTGCGAGGTCATCTCGTAGTGATCGAAGTAGTTCTTGGTGATCGGCACGCCGAGGCCGAGCTTCTTCGAGGAGTTGATCCCGATCGGGATGCGGCTCATCACTTCCACGCCACATGACACCGCCGCGTCGACAACGCCGGAACCGATCAGCGCCGTGGCCAGGTTGGTGGCCTGCTGGCTGCTCCCGCACTGCGAGTCGACGGTGGTGGCCGCGGTTGTCATCGGCAAGCCGGCCGCGAGCCATGCGGTACGTGTCACGTTGAAGCTCTGTTCGCCCACCTGGCTGACGCAACCACCGACGATTTGGCCGATCTCGGTGGGATCGATACCGGCCCGGTCGACGAGTGCCTTCTGGGCCACACCGAGCAAGTCGACGGGGTGAACAGTGGACAGGCCTCCGCCACGGCGGCCAACGGGAGTACGCACAGCTTCGACGATCACAACGTTTGTCATGCCTTCAGCCTACGGTGACGTCTATGCCGCGCTTCACTCCGGGCTTCGCTCCTGGCACAGCTACGAGCAACCACTCGGGCCTCACAACCGGTCTCAATGGCGGGTTCGATTCCGGCGCGACCGCAGCAACGTCCAGCGGTGCGCAGCGATACTTCCATGTGATCGGTTCGTCAGTGTTCGTCTCCGACAAGATCGAGGTGGAGGAGGCCGCCGCTTACTTCATCGGAATGCTCGATGACGAGGTCAGCATCGGCTGTTGGGCGATCGACGTGCCAGCCGGCCGAGACCCCTCTGATGGCGCCGCGCTGGACCTCTACTCGTTCTTCGGGCGCGCCGGGGAGCAGGACTGGATCGCTGCCGGCCGGGCGGTGCAGATCGCCGAATGGGCGCGCACCAACCGCTTCTGCGGTCGCTGCGGTGTTCCCACCGAGGCGCAGCCGAACGAACGAGCGATGAAGTGCCCGTCGTGCGGGCTGCTGGCCTACCCGCGGGTCGCACCGGCGATGATCACGCTTGTCACCCGCGGTGAGCCGGGACCCGAGCAGGAGGCGTTGCTGGCTCGCGGGGTGCAGTTCCGTGGGCCGATGTATTCGTGCCTCGCCGGCTTCGTCGAGCCGGGCGAATCACTGGAGGGTGCCGTCGTTCGCGAAGTACGCGAGGAGGTCGGCTTCGAGGTCGGCAACGTTCGCTACCAGGCCAGCCAGCCGTGGCCGTTCCCGCACAGTCTGATGGTCGGGTTCAGGGCGGACTGGGCCGGCGGCGACATCGTGTGCGACCCGAGCGAGATCCTCGATGCACAGTGGTTCCGCCGCGATTCGATGCCGAACATTCCGCCGCGCATCTCCATCGCCCGTCAGTTGATCGACACTTGGCTCGCTGAACCCCAATAGCCCGGGTGCCCCGGCATTCCAAGTACGCCTGCGGTCCTGGTCCCCGGCAGTCCGGGTCCCCGGGCGACGATTGTTCCGAGCCGATCAGGCCAACTTCTCGGCGAAGAAGTCGAGGATGATCTCGGCTCGTTGGCGGCGATGAATCGGTGATCCACTGCGCGACAACTCGTGGCTCTCGCCGGGGAAGCGGTAGAAGGTGACGTCTTTGCCGAGCAGGCGCATCGCGACGAACAACTCCTCGGCCTGGCTGATCGGGCAGCGAAAGTCCTCCTCGCTGTGCAGGATCAGCACCGGCACATCGATGTCGCGTACGAACCGGATCTGCGACATGCGGTGGTACTCCTCGGGGGCATCGATGTGTGCCGGACCGTGCTCGACACGGAAGATCGTGGAGACGTCGCTGGTGTACTCCTCGCTGTAGAGGTTGTTAACCGCTCGCTCGGTGCAGATCGCCTTGAACTTCGTGCCGGTAGTGCCGGCCAGCCAAGTCGCCATGTACCCGCCGTAGCTGCCGCCCTGCATCCCGACACGGTTTGCGTCAAGGAACGTGTATCGGGCCAGTGCGGCGTCCAGTACCGCCAGTACGTCGTCGACATCCACGGCGCCCCAACCGGGTCCCGGCGCAACAGGGTGTTGCGGCCCGAGTATCGCCTGACCCCAGGACTGCTCGCGACCCGATCCGCCGCGCGGATTGCACATCAGCACGGCAAACCCGGCTGCTGCCTGGATCTGGGCCTCGTCGAAGAACGACTCTCCGTATTGCGTGTGCGGACCACCGTGCACGTTGAGGATCAGCGGCCAAGTGGCAGCTGCGTCGAATCCAACCGGTCGCATCAGCCAGGCATCGATCTCCAAGGCGCCGTCGGTGGTTGGCACGGCGAAGCGCTCCCAGGTGAGTGGTTTGACAACCACCTCGTAGCGCGCTGCGAAGTCGGTGAGCCGACGCAACGTTGAGCTGCCCGGCTCGTTGGTGCCGTCAAGCACGAAGATGTCGGCAGGTGAATCCACCGCCGTGGCACAAACTGCGATCGTGCCGTTGGCGTGGTCGAACGACTTGACCGTCAACGCTCCGGAGGTGAGCGCCTCTGGGGTGGAGCCATCGTCGCCGACCCGGAACAAGTGGGTCTGGCCGCGGTCCTCGGCGGTGCCCAGAAGTGTGTGAGCGTCAAGCCACTGCGGGGTGGCGGTGCCGGCCGTGGTCTCGAACGTGCGGTCCAATCGGCAGCTGATCCAGCGATGCTTCCCGCCGGTCGATTCGATCAGACCGATGTGGAAGTTCTGAGGACTTGTGAGCGGGTCGTCAGCACCCAGGAACGCAATGGTCGTGCCGTCGGGCGAAACCGACGGC
>JBDSMK010000509.1:0-3390 GCA_039915905.1 Ilumatobacteraceae bacterium | reverse complement strand
GGCCCCGGCGACATCGCCTCACTGCTGCGCAGCACAGGCACCTGGATGGTTGAATGAGGCCGCCGATGGGGGAGCGTCACCCTGTGTAGAGGGCGTCGGCCACCTCGAGGGCTTCGTCGATCACCGCCAGGCCACGCTCCACATCGGCCACCGAGGTGTTGCACGGCGGTACCACGTGCACCCGGTTGAAGTGGGTGAACGGCCACACGCCTTTTGATTTGCAAACGCCAGCGAGGTCGGCCATCGGCTTGGCGTCGGCGCCGGTGGCGTTGAACGGCACCAAAGGCTCGCGGGTTTGGCGGTTTCGGACCAGTTCGATGGCCCAGAACACACCGAGGCCGCGCACGTCGCCGACACTGGGGTGGTTGGCGTGCATCTTCTCCAGCGCTGGCCCGATGATCTCGGCGCCGAGCATCCTGGCGTGCTCGACGATGCCCTCCTCTTTGAATATGTTGATGCTGGCGACCGCCGAAGCGCAGGCCAGCGGGTGGCCGCTGTAGGTCAACCCGCCTGGGTATTGGCGGTCCTTGAACGTGTCGGCCACGGCGCGGCTGATGATCACGCCACCAAGCGGGACGTATCCGGAATTGACGCCCTTGGCGAAGCACACCAGGTCGGGCTGCACGCCCCAGTGCTGGAAGCCGAACCATTCGCCGCAGCGTCCGAATCCGGCCATCACCTCGTCACAGATCAACATGATTCCGTGGCGATCGCACAGATCCCGCACTCCGGCGAGGTAGCCGTCCGGCGGTACGAGGATGCCATTGGTGCCCACCACAGTCTCCAACATGATCCCGGCGACAGTCGTCGGGCCTTCGACCATCAGCACCTCGGCGAGGTGCTGCAGGGCGCGGGCGCACTCCTCGGCTTCGTCGGCCGCGTGGAACGAACTGCGATACGGATATGGCCCCCAGAACTTGACGACGCCAGGCATTCCGGGCTCATTGGCCCACCGTCGGGGATCGCCGGTCATCGAAATGGCGCCGTTGGTCGCACCGTGATAGCTGCGGTACGTCGTGAGGATCTTCAATCGTCCGGTGTGCAGTCGGGCCATGCGCGCCGCGTTCTCCGTCGACTCGGCACCACCGTTGGTGAAGAAGACCATGTCGAGCTTGCTGCCGCCGTTGTTGGTCGCGCTCATCTTGGTGGCCGCGACCTCGGTGATCAGCCGAGCGGCCTCGCTGCGGGCCTCGGTGGCCATGGACGGCGCGATGGTGCACAACTTGGCGGCCTGCTCCTGGATCGCGGCGACCAGCTTGGGGTGCTGGTGGCCGATGTTGACGTTCACCAACTGGCTGGAGAAGTCGAGGTACTCGGTGCCATCCTCGGTCCAGAATGAGCTCCCCTGGGCGCGATTCACCACCGGCGGCTTCAGTGCACCCTGCGCGCTCCAGGAGTGGAAGACGTGGGCTCGGTCGTTGGTGAATGCGTCGCTCATGAACACGATGGTATTAGTTCCACAGGAGGGCGTACAGAGTGGACTTTGTGCCCGCACAAAATGCGCCATGTGCTACCCGGAGAGCCGCCTGCGCTACGTTGCCGTTCATGGGTGAGATGATCACGTTCCAAAGCAACGGGCATACCTGTGGTGGCTACCTGGCAACCCCCAAGGGTGGAAGCGGATCCGGGGTGCTGGTGATCCAGGAGTGGTGGGGTCTCGTTCCGCACATCAAGGACGTGGTCGATCGCTTCGCCGCCGCCGGGTTCGTCGCGCTTGCACCCGACCTCTACCACGGTGAGTCGTCCACCGAACCCGATGGGGCCGGCAAGCTGATGATGGCGCTCAACCTTCAGCAGGCCGGCAAGGACATGAGCGGCGCGATCACCGTGCTGCAGGAGAAGTCAGGCAAGGAGAAGATCGGCGTTGTCGGCTATTGCATGGGCGGCGGCCTGGCACTCGTCATCTCCTGCCAGCGGCCAGACGCGGTAGCAGCCTGCGCGCCGCACTACGGCGTGATTCCGTGGGCTTCGGCGCAGCCAGATTGGTCAAAGCTGGAGGCCAAGGTGGAAGGCCACTACGCCGAGCTGGACCACTCATTCCCGCCATCCGAGGTGCACGCCCTGCAGGACAGGTTGCGCGGCCTCGGTAAGGACGCCACGCTCCACGTCTATCCGGGCGCCGACCACGCTTTCTTCAACGACACCAGGCCAGAGGTGTACAACGCGACCGCGGCAAAGTCTGCGTGGGACGCCACAGTGGAGTTGTTCAGGTCAACTCTCGGCTGATAGCGCAGCTGAACTCTCGGCTAAGCGGTGCGAGGCAGGTAGGGTCCGGCGAGTGCGGATCATGGTCACGAACGACGACGGCATCGACTCGATTGGGATGCACATCCTGGCGCGAGCGATGCGTCCGCACGGAGAGGTCGTCATCGTTGCCCCCGACGGCGAGTACTCCGGTACGTCTGCGGCACTCGGCGCGTTGCAGGTGATGCAGCCGGAGGTGCACCGCGCTCACGTCGACGGCATCGACGAGTCATGGTCGGTCAACGGGCCGCCCGCGCTGTGCGTCATGTTCGCCAGGCTCGGTGCCTTTGGCGAGCCGTTCGACCTCATTGTCTCTGGCATCAACCCGGGCGCCAACGTAGGTCGCTCCGTGTACCACTCTGGCACCGTCGGCGCAGCGCTGACGGCGCGCAACGGCAATATCTCTGGTGTTGCCATCAGTCAGGCAGTGGCCGGTGTGGGCGTGGAAGGTCAGGGCTGGGAGGAGATGGTCATCAACCAGAAGTGGGACACCGCGGCGGCTGTGGCCAGCACGTTCGTATGCGCTCTGGTGGCGAACATGCCCGTAGAGCCGGTTGTCGTGAACATCAATGTTCCTAACGTGGAGCTCGGCGAGCTGATCGGTTGGCGTCACGCCCGTGTTGGCGCCATCCCGCCGCGTCAGATCACCGTTGCCGCACTGGAACCGATGGCGGGTTCGCAGGATGCGTTCCATGTACGGATGGGTTGGGGTGAGCCGACTGCGCTGCCGGACGACACCGATGGTGGCATCGTCGAGGCCGGCTACGTAGCGGTGACGTACTTGACCCGGCTGACCGAACACGATCGCCCCGACATGGCCGCCGTGGAAGCGCATCTCACCGCCGTAATCCCGACCCGCTAGCCGCCCCTAGCAGCTTCCACCCCGCCCCGCCCCCGCCCCCGCCCTGACTCGCCCCGGTGAGCGGTGAGACCGCCTGCTGCGCAGGCTGCTCACAGAGGGTCGGAGTGGATGGCGGCGGGTCGGAGTGGATGGTGGTGCGGCGAGGCGCGGTGAGCGGTGAGACCGCCTGCTGCGCAGACTGCTCACCGGCGTGGACTGCTCACCGGCGTGGAAGCAAGCGGGCCGGCGTGGGCTGGTGCGGGGCGGAGGTCTAGGTGGGAGAGGTCTCGATGGGGCGGCGCCGG
>JBDSMK010000448.1:0-2888 GCA_039915905.1 Ilumatobacteraceae bacterium | reverse complement strand
GAGTTGGCCGCAATCCTCAACGCCTTCATCGCGGCCGGCAAATGAGCGGCGACAACAACAGCAACAGCAGCGAGACCGCTGCTGATCACAGCGAGCGGCGCGACAGGTCGGGATCTGTGCGCTCATTGGGCTACGGACTGTTCGATCGCGATTATGCGAACACGCTGGCAACCACCGCGCCCGACGACGACGGGCCGCTGTGGATGGTCAACCTGATGAGCTATCGCGAGGTAGCGGCCTACGAAGACGGCCGCGCCAGCGGTATCACGGGCCGCGAGGCCGACAACCTCTACTCCCCGAAGGACGTCCTCACAGAGGTCGGCGCCGAGATCGTGTTCGTGGCTGATGTCGACACGCAACTTCTCGGCGACTCGCCGCGCTGGGACCGCGTCGGTGTGGTCAAGTATGCGACCCGACGGTCGTTCATCGAGATGCAATCACGCCGCGACTTCAAGGACAAGGTGGTTCACAAGCACGCCGGGATGGAGTCCACCATCGTCTGCGGATGCGTGCCGATCCCGACCCCACAACTGCCGGCTGGCATGTCCGAGGTCGACTGGGCCGATGTCGCCCATCCGCCTACGGCTGACGATGGAGCAGTTGTGGTGTTGCACTTCCTGCGTTTCGCCACGGACCCGGCCGATGCTGGATCGTCCGACATCACTCCCGCCGAGATGGAGGCGTACCAGAACGCTGCCGGAGCTGCCGCCGTGCCCCACGGGGTGCGGATCGACGCGTGGTTCGCTGTCGAAGGCACGATTGTCGGAGACGGCCGGACCTGGGATCAGGTGCGGTTCAACGAGTTCCCCAGCAAGGCAGCGTTCATGGCGGTGGCCACCGACCCGGCTCGGCTGGAAGCTCAGCACGCGCACCGCGAACCGGCGATCGCTGACACCTACACGATGATCCTGCGCCCCAAGATAAATCACCTGGCCGCGTCGCTTGCTACCCCCTGACCGCCACCCCCTGACCGCCACCCCCGTCGCCCCCGATGTTCCCTTTCGCGCCCGCGAGTGGACAAACCATCGGATGTGTGTGCGTTTCGCGCCCGCGGGTGGACAAACCCCCCGAAAGTGTGTGCGCTTCGCGCCCGCGGGTGTCATACGGTAGGACTGTCGGCGGATCGGGAGGTTGTTGGTGAGCGGTCACGGTCAAGACGTCGGCAGCGGTAGCGAGCACGAGTCCGGTAGCGAGCACGAGTCCGGTAGCGACACGGGGACCGGTAGCGACACGGGGACCGGTAGTGAGCACGAGGCCGGCAGCGAGCGCGAGGCCGGTACGCCCGGTGCGGCAACGGATGTCGCTGGACTGGATCTGGTGACCGGGGCATTCGGCAACACCGGCAGCGTCATCGCCAGTCTGCTGCTCGCCCAGGGGCGACGTGTCCGGACACTCACCAACCATGCGGAGACACAGCCTGACGCTCAATCGTCACGGCAGTTGATCGATGTCCATCGCCATGCCTTCGGTGATCCTGATCAGCTCGCCGAGGCGTTTGCCGGCGTCACCACCTTCTACAACACCTTCTGGATGCGTACTGGTGACGGTGGCGGCCGACGTCGCGGTGGTGACCCGTACGCGACCGCCGTCAGCCGTTCCGACGAGCTGATCACGGCCGCACGACGCGCCGGGGTCAAGCGCATCGTGCACCTCAGCGTCGCCAACCCTGGAGCGCAGTCGCCCTATGCCTACTTCCGAGGCAAGGCCGCAGTCGAACAGTCGCTGCGACGATCGGGGATCCCAACGGTGATCATCCGTCCTGCGCTGATATTCGGGGGCGACGCGGTGCTGATCAACAACCTGGCCTGGTTCCTCCGCCGAGCACCGGTGTTCGCCGTGGCAGGCGACGGCAAGTACATGGTTCGGCCGGTGCACGTGGACGACGTCGCCCGGCTCGCCGTCGAGCACGGAATGCCAGACGGAATGCCAGACGGAATGCCAGAGAGCGACACGCCCGAGAACGTGACGGTCATCGACGCCGTTGGCCCGATGCGGCTGAGCTTCATCGACCTGGTGACGATGATTCGTGACCTGGTCGGCGGGCGCGCCCGCATCTTGCGATTGCCGGCCGCTGTAGTGCTGGCCTCGTCACGAGTGATCGGTGCTGTGCTGCGTGATCAGTTGCTCACTCGTGACGAACTGCTGTCGACGATCGACGGTCTGGCCGATACCGAAGGGCCGGCCACGGGAACTGTGGTGCTGACCGATTGGCTGGAGCAGCACGCGACCGAGCTCGGTCGCAGCTACATCAATGAGAAGCGCCGCCGGGCCTAGCCGCAGCCGTCACGCGCACTAAGCCGATTCGAGCTGACGTTTCGCTTCTGCGGCAGCGAGCAGGTCGCTGCTGAGCCGGAAGCCAACGCCGCGCACGGTGTGCACGAATCTCAGCTCGGGTGCCTTCGCTTGCAACTTGCGTCGCAAGTTGGACAGGTGCACGTCGACGACATGGGTGTCGCCGACCCAGTTCGGGCCCCACACTTCCTCCAGCAACTGCGATCGTTCGCACACCTCCGCCGGACGCCGGCAGAGCTGCTCGAACAGGGCGAACTCGATGCGAGTCACCGGCACGTCCTTGCCATGCACCCGGATCTCCTTGCGTCCGACATCGACGGTCAGCGGCCCGATGGTCATCACCGTTGCCTGCATCGGATCCCAACGCGAATGCACGTGGCGTGGCCGGCGCAACAGCGCCTGGCAGCGAGCGGCGAGCTCGTCGGGATTCACAGGAACCGAGATCGCGTCGTCGGCGCCCGCTCGAAGGGCACGGATGCGTGCACCGTCGCCACCAGGGGGTGCGATGGCGACGGTGTACGCATCCGTGAGATTGCGGAGCGTGTCGAACAGTGCGCCGCCTTCTGCACTGCGCAGCTCGAGGTCCACGAGCACCA
>JBDSMK010000436.1:0-6419 GCA_039915905.1 Ilumatobacteraceae bacterium | reverse complement strand
TCCTCGGAGAACAACCCGGCGCCGTAGGCGATCGCACCCTTGTGGCGAAAGAACCGGGCGTCAGTGCCGCCGACCACCAGGCCCGGTAGTAGCTGTGCCCCTGGAAAGGCCGCCTGCGTGGCGCCGGACACTGCGTCCCACAGCGGGTTGCCCTGCGGCGAGACTGTTGGCTCGGCGTACTGCAGGTCGCTCCACTGGACGTGATCGGCGAGCTCTCCGAGTGCCTCGCGCAGATGTGCGTCGACGTCGTCATGGGTGGTGCCCGGCACGGTTCGGATGTCGACGTCTATCTCCACGAGGTCGGGAATGATGTTCGTCTTCTGCCCGCCGTGAACGACGTTCGGTGAAAACGTGGTGTGAGTGTGAGCGTGGCACGTGCGCGCCAACGCCGGGGGGAGGGCCTCCAGCGTGGACCAGATGCGGGCAGGGTCGATCAGCCCGCTACGCACATCCTCGGGCAGTGGCATCGACTGCACCTGGGCCTTCCACACCTCGCTTATGTGCGCCGCCGGGCGGTATGCGGCGAGCCGCCGCACCACCTCGGCGGCTTTGGTCAGAGCGTTGTCGGCCCCGAACGGCATGGAGCCGTGGGCCGGCGTGCCGGCGATGCGCAGGCGGCGCCAGGCGATGCCCTTTTCGCCGGTGTTCACCGTCACCCTGCGCACGTTGTCGGAGCCCACCGAAGACCACCCGCCGAGCTCGGTGAGGACGTAGTCGCTACGGATCGCGTCCCAGTGGTGGTCACACATGAACTCTGCGCCCCACGCACCGCCGGCTTCCTCGTCGGCGACGCCGAAGTAGATCAGTGTGCCCCGCGGCTTCCAACCGCGGTTCGCCAGTTGGCGATAGGCGACGGCCATCGACGCAGTCATGTTGAGCATGTCGATCGCGCCACGTCCCCAAACCTCGCCGTCGATCAGCTCGCCGCCGAAGGGGTCCTGCGACCAGCCTGCCGGGTTCACCGGCACCACGTCGGTGTGGCCCATCAGGCACAGGGTTGGTGCGGTGGGGTCGCTGCCCTCGATGCGGGCAACCAGTGACCGCCGGCCGGGATGCGACTCGAATGTCTCGATTGCCACACCTGGGCCGGCGAGGTACTGCTCCAGTAGATCGGAGTTGCGCACCTCGGCGCCGGAGTCGGGCGTGCCGTCGTTGACACACTCGTTGCGGATCAGCTCTTGCAGCAGCTCGGTGGTCGGCCCGACAAGTTCGTTCGACATGACTCCCTTAGTACCACAAGTTGTCTCGCCGGATCGGCGAGACTCGCGGGATGCCGACGTTGGCCTCCCGCACCGTCACCGCGTTGACAGCATTGGCGCTCGGCGCGGCGTGCGTCGCGTGTGGCGGCGGTCGGGCCGGCTCGACCGGACCGCAAGGTGCTGCTCGGCCACCAACTGTGTCGGCCGGCGCCGATTCGGTGCCCGCCACGACGGCGGATTCGATCCGCGTTGCGCCGCTGACGCCGCGTGACCCATCGCGGATCTCATCCGGTGAGCGCGCCGCGATCGAGGCACTCGGGACATCTAAGGCGGGAGTCCCGCACAGCGGACACTCTCATGGCCACGGAATGGACGATTCGCAGCTCGAATTGCCACTGTTCAACGGCAATGCGGCCGTATTCGCCGACGAATGGTTGGCGGCCCAGCGATCCGTCGTCAACTTCGACACGCTCGACAAGATCAAGTCCCTTGGCTACGTACGCGCCTCGGCGCCGGGCGCTGGCATCGGCACCCACTGGGTGCTGTGGACGCAGATCGCCAAACCGTTCGACGCGGCGCACCCGGCGATGGTGCTGTTCGACGAGGGCAAGAAGCCTGCCGTGCTGGTCGGCTACTCGTACTGGTTGCAGTCGCCGACCGAACCGGTCGGTTTTGCCGGGAACAACGACCAATGGCACCAGCACACCGGGCTCTGCGTGGTCAACGGATGGGTGGACCGCGAGGAGTCCACGGGGCCGGAGCAGTGTGCCGGGACGTACCTTGCCGGTGGTGACCTGTGGATGCTGCATGCCTGGGTGGTGCCGGGCTACTCGAATCGCAAGGGGCGGTTCGCGACCTACAACCCGATGCTTTGCCCGCCGATCACCGGCACGCCTGACGACATGCGCTGCCCAACCTGACCGTGGCGATTCTACTGGCGCTGTCGTGCGCGCTCGTCTACGGCCTTGCCGACTATTGCGGCGGGCGCGCCACCCGTGTGCATCCGGCGGCGATCGTGACAGTTGTCGGTCAGATGGTCAGTCTGGTGCTAGTGGTCACTGCGGTGGTCCTGATCGGCACCCCGGTGGCCGGACTGCACGACTGGTTGTGGAGTGCAGCGGGTGGAGCGGCCGGAGCCGTTGGCCTGCTCGCGTTCTACTTCGCCCTCGGCCACGGGGTGATGAGCGTTGTGGCCCCGACCACGGCGGTGTGGGGCGCGGTGCTCCCGGTTGGGATCGGACTGTTGGAAGGCGAGCGCCCCCATCCTGTGGCGTTGATCGGAATAGTGCTTGCAATCGGCTGCATAGCGCTTGTCAGCGGCGCAGGGGGGCACGCCGAACATAGGTCGCACACCTCGCGTCGAGTGTTCGCCGCAGCAGTGTTCGCCGGGCTGGGCTTCGGCGCGTTGTTTGTCGCCTTTGCACACACCAGCTCCGCTAGCGGGCTGTGGCCGCTTGTGGCAGCGCGCCTGATCTCGGTACCGCTGCTGGCGGCGGTCGCCCTTGGAACGCGTGTTCGAATGGCGGCGGACCGGCGGCCGTTGCGCCTTGCCGTGCTGGCCGGGATGCTCGACATGGGTGCCAACGTGCTGTACCTCGCCGCAGTACGCGGTGGATTGCTATCGGTGGTGGCCGTGATCAGCTCGCTGTACCCGGCCAGCACAGTGACGCTGGCGTTCGTGGTCGACGGTGAAAGGGTGTCGCGTCTTCAGGCCGTAGGGCTGTTGCTGGCCGGGGTGGCGTTGGCATTGGTCGCCGTCGGGCGCCACTGAATGACGCGTCCCGCCCTCATGCGGGCGGGTTGGCGATCCGCTCCGATTCGCGCGAAGCGGCCTGGTAGATGCCCTTGCTCATCAAGCTCGGTTCTGCCTTGCGGCGCGCCTGGTAGATCTCGGCACGCGCTGCGTGTATCGCGGGATCCGCCGGCGCGGCACTTCCGGCGAAGTCGGCAAGGTGGCAGGCGAGGCGCAGGTCGCCGGCGGCCGCTGCTTGGTGTGCTCTGCGCATCAGCACCTCGGCGCCTCCGGCGAGCTCGGCGAGCGCGACGGCGACGGTGGCATCGGGGGCCGGCTTGAGGTGGGATGCCACACCGTCCCACCAGCCGCCGTACAGCCGCCAGATGTTGTGCACCACGAACTCCGGTTCGTCGTACAGCGGGCGCAGGTACGGCTTTGCCAGCGTCTCTTGGGGCACCTTGACCGTGTGCACGATCGTGTCCAGCGTGGCCCCGCCGTTCATCATCGCGACGACGTCGCTGACCAGGTTCTCCAGTGCAGTGGCGATGTCGTCGAGCACGGTGGCGATGCGTTCGCGGCCTGAGATGACCAGCCCGTGCGCTGGCAGCAGCATCTCCGGCTGCTGAGCGATCATCGCCCGCAACGCGGCGGCCCATTCACTTGGGTAGCGCTGCACCTTCTGCGGGTTACCGGCGTTGGGGAAGTTCCAGATCACGAAATCGCCGGACATGATGCAGCGTCGGTCGGGCAGCCAGGCCCACAGGTGGTCGTCGGTCTCACCGCGGGCGTGGTGCAGTTCGATGTGCTCGCCGCCCACGTACATCGAGTGCACGTCGGTGAACGTCTCGTCGGGCCGCAACGTGTCGTCGGGCAGGAAGGGCGGCAGCGCACCACCGCCCTCGTTCGACCCGGCTCCGATGCCTACAGCGATCGTGCCTCCGACACCGCCGAACTGGCGACGGTTGATCTGCACGTTCCAATCGGAGGTGTAGCGGTAACGGTCGAGGCGCGCGGCGACGTTGTCGTGACCGATCACCCGTGGCCGCTGCCGGCCGTCGCGTTCGGCTGCCGCAGCGAAGAATCGGCTACCGCCTACGTGGTCAGCGTGGCCGTGTGTGTACACCAGATGACTGATTGGGTCATCGGTCCAACCGCGCAGCGCGTTGACTACGGCCTCGCCGGTGATCACACCGGACGAGTCGAAGCACACCACTCCCTCGGCGGTGCGCAGCGCCACGCAATGGCTGAAGCTCTCCACGATCGCTAGCCCGTCGTCGAGTTCGCTGAGCTCGTTGGTGATGCGGTTCACCGGGGTGTCGACCTGTCCGCTGTCGATGATCCGGGTGGAGATGTCGAACAGATCAGCCATGTCCGAACCGTAGCCAGGCGATGGGCCCAGACGGGCCAGCCAGACGGGCCAGCCAGACGGCCCGGCCAGACGGGCCAGCCAGACCGGCCAGCCAGACCGGTCAGCCGGTCACTTGACCTCGTAGACGTCGTAGGTCACTTCGGTGCCGTTGCTCGCGCCCTTGGCGATCGCCACGACGTTGTTCAGCCAGGCATACTTCTCGGCACCGGTGGAGAAGAGAGGCGAGGCCGTGATCCGCTTGCCACCGTCGAAGCCGACGCCGCGGTACTCCATCAGGATGTCGGCGCCGTCGTCGGTCTTAAGCAGCAGGCGCACGTCGATCAACATCGAACCGTCCGCACGGGCGGTGACCCAATCGCCTCCCGGGCCGTGCACGGTGCCTTTGAGCCGCTCGCCGGCGAACTGGCCGCTGCTGGCATCCACTACGACCCGTGTTCCCTGCGGTCCATTGGGAATCACGCCGGAGACGCTGATCGCGGCCGTGATGGTGAACAGGGGCTCGAACTGTGGTGCGGACATCACCGCAAGTTAGCGAGATAGTGCCGTACCGACGGCAACGGGCAACGGGCAACGAGAACGGGCAACGGGCAACGAGCCAGGGCCCCCGGACAGGCTAGGGTGTACAAGTCACATACAAGTTCGAGGCATCCGACGACGGCTGCCGAAAGGGAGTCTGCAGCGAGATGGCCAAGATCAAGGTTCAAAACCCGATTGTCGAGATGGACGGCGACGAGATGACGCGGATCATCTGGCACTTCATCAAGGACAAGTTGATCCTGCCGTACCTCGATCTGGAGATCGACTACTTCGATCTCGGCATCGAACACCGCGACGCGACCAACGATCAGGTCACCATCGACTCCGCCAAGGCCACCGAACGCCACGGCGTGGCGGTGACGTGCGCAACCATCACACCTGACGAGGCGCGGGTCAAGGAATTCGGTCTCAAGCAGATGTGGAAGAGCCCCAACGGCACGATCCGCAACATCCTCGGCGGGGTCATCTTCCGCGAGCCGATCGTGATCTCCAACATCCCGCGATTGGTGCCGGGTTGGACCAAGCCGATCGTCATTGGCCGTCACGCCCACGGCGACCAGTACAAGGCCACCGACTTCAAGGTGCCTGGCGCCGGAACGGTCACGATGACCTACACCCCTGCCGACGGTAGCAAGCCGATGGAGCTGAAGGTCGCCGACTTCGGCGCCGACGGCGGCGTCGCGATGGGGATGTACAACTACAACGACTCGATCCGCGACTTCGCTCGGGCCTCCCTGCGGTACGGCCTGGACCGCAACTACCCGGTGTACATGAGCACCAAGAACACGATCCTGAAGGCCTACGACGGCCAGTTCAAGGACATCTTCGAAGAGGTGTACGAGACCGAGTTCAAGGCTGAGTTCGCCGCCGCCGGGCTGACCTACGAGCATCGCCTGATCGACGACATGGTGGCCAGCGCATTGAAGTGGGAGGGCGGCTACCTATGGGCCTGCAAGAACTACGACGGCGACGTTCAGTCCGACACTGTGGCCCAGGGTTTCGGCTCACTCGGTCTGATGACAAGTGTGCTGATGACCGCCGACGGCAAGACTGTGGAGGCCGAAGCGGCCCACGGAACCGTCACTCGCCACTACCGTGAGCACCAGAAGGGCAACAAGACGTCCACCAACCCGATCGCATCGATCTATGCATGGACCCAAGGCCTGGTGTACCGCGGCAAGATGGACGGCACTCCCGACGTCGTCAACTTCGCGCACGCGCTCGAGAAGGTCTGCGTAGACGCGGTTGAGGCCGGCGAGATGACCAAGGACCTCGCCCTGTTGATCTCCAAGGATGCGCCATACATGCAAACCGAGGATTTCCTCGACACGCTTGACAAGCGGTTGCAGAACAAGATGGGCTGACCGGCCCAACAACCGTGTGAGACTGCCGTGATGAGAGCAGTCGTCCTACGTTCATACGGTGGTCCCGAAGTACTCCAGATCGAGACTGTTGCGGACCCGGTAGTCGGTGCCGACGACGTACTGGTCGACATCGTTGCTACAGCGGTCAACCGTGCCGACGTGATGCAGCGCCGCGGCGAATACCCCGATCCCCGCGGTGAAACCCTGGAGATCCC
>JBDSMK010000404.1:0-5181 GCA_039915905.1 Ilumatobacteraceae bacterium | reverse complement strand
GACCATTCTTCGGGAACTCCGTCAAGAATCTGGCAAACACGACCGATGTAAACACCATGTGCACAACCCGTCGGGTGCTTTCAGTCGCCCTCCTCGCAACATGCACCCTCGTCAGCCAGGGTGTCCTCGGTTCGGTAGGCGCTGCTCACGCGGCCCCCGTCGTCGCTCCTGATAACAAGCCCACCCCAAGCACCTACACAGTGGTGGCCGGCGATTCGCTGTGGGGCATCTCCCTCAGGTTGAAGGTATCCCTCAACTCGTTGTTGACGGTAAACAACTTGACCGTCGAGAGTTTCATCTTCCCTGGCCAGAAGCTCGTCGCCCCACCGGGAGCCACGATCCCCGACGCCACCACGGCTTCACCGACCACCACGGCCACCACGGCCGTCAAGGCCTCATCGAACGGCGGCTCAACCACCGCAGGAACGTCTTCGTCGACGTACACGATCGTCGCCGGCGACTCGCTGTGGGGAATTTCGCAGCGGCTGAACGTTTCGTTCAACTCCTTGTTGGCAGCCAACAACCTCACCGCCGACAGCTTCATCTTCCCCGGACAGAACTTGGTGGCGCCCTCCGGTGTGAAGTTCACCACGCCTCCGACTTCGACCGCATCGCGCCCATCGGAAACGGTGTCGACCACGCCATCGACCGGCAAACCGCCCACACCGACGCCGGCACCGACCACCACGCAGTACACAGTGGTCGCCGGGGACTACCTGTACGGCATCGCCCGCGACTTCACCGTGCCATTCGATGCGCTGCTGGCCGCCAACAGCTTCACCTCGTCCAGTCTGATCATCCCGGGTATGAAGATCACGATCCCCGCTGGCGCGACCCCGAAGGCGTCGACAAACCAGGCATCGATCAGTAAGCCGGCGATCACCGGCCCGGCAAGCGGCGGCGCGGCCGCTACCACCCCAACTGTCACCACCCCAACTGCTACCACCCCAACCGTGCCGCCCAAACCTCCGACGTCGGCGTTGCCGACCACAGGCAACGTCAAACTGGACGCCGTGCTGGCATTTGCCCAAGCGCAGATCGGCAAGCCATATGTCTTCTTCACTGCCGGGCCGGCCACGTATGACTGCTCCGGTCTGGTCAAGGCGGCATACGCCCAGGCCGGCATCTCTCTGATCCACCAGAGCGCGGTTCAATCCACCTACGGCACGGCAGTCGACTGGACCACGGAACCGATCCGGCCCGGCGATCTGGTGTTCACTTACGGCTCCGGCACGCCCGGCATCATCAGCCACGTCGGAATTGCGACAAGTGACACCCACTGGATCCAGGCCACTCGCCCAGGGTCGTTCGTCGTTTCGACGTGGCTACCGGCCAGCAACAAGATTGTTGCCGTCCGCCGCCTGATCCCCACGCCGTAAACCCCAATCCCGATCCTCCGCCCGTGATCGACCGACACTGCCGACTGCAACCCCCCGGTGAGCCGCATGCGCAGCAGGCGGTCTCACCGCTCACCGGACACTCCGATCGGGCGAGGCGCTGCACGGGTTCAGCCGCGACGGAGGGTGAGGCGACTCCACGCACCGACGTAGACCATGTCGCCGTCGCCGAGAGCTACTGGTACCCCCGGGTCCAGCGGCGGCGCATCATCGTCGGGTGCGGTTCCAGCGAGCACCACGTAAGTGCCGTTGGTGGACGAAAGGTCAACGACGGTCACGTAGTCGACATCGCGTATAAACTGTGCATGGCGACGAGAAACGCCGGTGTCGTTGTCCAATGCAATCTCCGGACGGATGGCCCGCGATTGGCTTGTCCGCCCAACGAGGGCGACGTGTTGAGCCAGCGCAACTGTGGACGACGACACCGTCGGGCAGGGCTGGTCGGCGAGTGCACCCTTCATCGCGAACCATGCCGGGTCGACCTCGACGATCACGACCCACTTGACGTCGCCGATCATCGCCGCTGATGGTGTGTCGGCGATCGGCTCCTCCGGCGGCGGAGTCTGGCCAGTGGTGAAGTCGTAGCCGCACTGCTCACAGAACAAGCTGTCGAGCGGATTCCCTGCCGAGCAGTGCGGGCATGCCAACGGTGCCACGGTTTCGGCCGGTGCGCCGTCCGTCGAATTGGCCGTCGAATTGGCCGTCGAATTGGCCATCGGATCAACCGTCGGATCGGCTACCGGGCGTCCCGACGAGTTGCCAACTGGATCGACAGCTGACGGCATATGAGAAGCGTTGAACGGCTCAGATGGGCCGTCGAGCTTCGCGCCGCACGTATCACACCACTGCGGGTCGTTGGACTGGTGACCGTTTGGGCAGGCAACCATGGTCATGCCTCGCGCCGAATCCGAGTGGTCTTCGTGCTGCGAGTGTCGAGTGCCATCTCGTCGGAGCGTTCAACCTGCTGCTTAAGCCGGACGGTGCCGGCCTCTACGTCGACGACGTCGACGACCTTGGCCAGCAGTCGCGTGGTGTTGTCGTTGCCGGTGTCATGGGCCAGTTTGGCCGCCTCCCCGAGCAGAACCGTGGCTGTCCGCTCGTCACCGGCCGCTCGCGCCGCCAAACCCTGACGGATGGCTGTAGCCAGTTGCGCCTGGCCCGTGTAGTGCGCTACGGCCGGATCGATGCGGGTGGTGAGATCAGCATCGGTGCTCCACAGTGCCTTGACCAGCCCCTTGGCCAACACCACGTCGTTGACCACCACCTCGACCCGGGCAGCGAGACGCTCGCTGCCGACAGGTGCCGGCGGGACGCGGACCGCGATGTGGTAGTCGCGACTCTCGTCGCTCCATGCCCCCGTAGGAAACTCACGCACCAGCGGACTGATCTGGGTGGCCTTCGAGGTGAGGTCCTCTACGGCCGGTGCCACCTGACGGACGAACTGCACCTCGCTGCCCTGCGGCGCCCACACCCGCAACCGCACGTCGGGCACACCACGGCTCATGGCCGTGCGGATCATCGATTCGAAGTCGGCCTCCAGATCATCCGGTTCGGCGATGATGTCGACCGTGCCGAGCAGCGCGTCGGCGATCATCCGCAACTCGTCGACCACCCAATCAGAACCGATACCGCGGCAGTCGCACTGGAACTTTCCTCGGGCCCCCGCCAGCGCCTGTGCCAGCGCGTTCGGCTGCTCACCTTCGATCTTGCCGTCGGTGAGCAGGATCGCGTGATGCTGACCAGAAGGTGTCTGGGAGAACAACTCGGTGGCCGCCGCGATCCACGCGCCGATCGCCGTAGCGCCACCGCTGCGCAGCTTGGCAACCGCCGTCAGCGCCTCGTCACGGGTAACGGCAGTCATCTGTGCCATGCCAGGGTGCGGCGGATAGACCATCTGGGCCACGCTGTGACCGCTGATCACAGCGAACCAAGTTCCGTCGACGATCTCCTGCACGCCGGCCTTCGCGGCGCGCCGGGCCGCAGCGATCTTCGTCGGCGGCATGTCCATCGAGCCGGAAGTGTCGACGATTATCACTTCGGCCGCATCGCCACTTCCGGTCTGACCAGCAGTGCCGGCGCCGGTGCAGGAGACCGAGACAACCGCATGAGCATCGGTGGCACCCTCCGAGAGGTACTCGTTCTGAAACACCTCGGCCTTGAATTCGGGCACAGTGGGGTCCTTTCGTGGTCCGCGGCTGGCATTTCAGCGTAGCGAGGGCTCGAAGCGGGCCAGGGCCGCGGTGATGTTGTCGTGCCCACCTTGGACGTTGGCCCAATCCACCAGCCAACCGGCGATCTCGGTTGGGTCGGCCCGTCCGCCGGCGACCGCTTCTGCAACCAGTTCGCCCAACTGCTGCGTGGTGGACGCGTAGTTCCACAACCCATCGCTGCAGACCAGCACCCATCCCGCCGACCTCAGCGACATCGTCACCACATCCGGCGTGGAATCCACCGAGTCCGCGCCGAACCATCGGGTGATCGTGTGCGACTGCAGATCAGCCTCGGCGGCAGCACGCGACGCTCCGTGGCGGATCATCTCGGTGCCGAGCTAGTGGTCCACGGTGAGCTGCTCGCCACCATCCTGGCTTGCTGCAGACTGCGCTGGGCCACCATCCGGAAGCCAGTAGGCACGTGAGTCGCCGCACCACGCAATCGTCAGCATTTCGTCGGCAAGAAGGGCGGCGACGAAGGTGCACGACGGTGCTTCGGTCGGGTTGCCGAGCATGTGGGCGACGCCTACCGCAGCGGCGTTTCCCAGCCTCGCTGCGTTCAGCAGTGCTCCGGCGTTGTGGTCGATGACGGTTGCATCGGATGCTTCGACCGGTTGGGTGCCAGACGACACGAGTGCGGCGCACGCAGCCCGCGCCGCGGCCAGCGCGGCCCTGTCGCTGTCGGGTGCAGACGACACACCGTCACATACCACCAGCACACCGAACATGCGGTCTTCGGTGCCTGCGAGGGCCATGGCGTCTTCGTTGCGGGCGTGCACGATCCCCTTATCGCATACGCCACCGATCCATCCGACAGGCGATTCCGACCAGTGGTCGCGCTCCGACAGGGCGCGCCTGCCGCACTCGCCGCAGAACCCGTCGTCGAGCACCACCGACTTGCACCAGGCGCACGTCGCGCCGGCCCGCGCCCCGGCCCGCGCCATGGCCTCGTCGGCTCCCGTAGCCCGGTCGGCCCCCGTGGCCCGCTCAGGCGCCCGGACGGCTGGCCGGGCAGCTACGGCCGAATCTGGCACCAGCGCCGCCCCGCAGTTCTCACAGAACGCGTCTCCGCCGGCAATCGAGACCCCGCAACTCGGGCACTGGGTGCCGAGCGGAACACCGTGCGATTCGCTCATACGAACGTACGCGGCCGCACCGCGTTGGCCAGGTCGATCAGCCGCACCCGCTCGGCGGCGGTACCGGCGAGCTTGGCGGCATCACGATATGCCTTCTCCAGACCGTGTCGCAGCGGCTGCTCCTCGGCGCGCACTCCGCCGATCTCAGTCGTCGGGGCCGGCCCCCGACGTCGCACCACGTCGAGGGCCGAGGCGAGAATCTGGATGCGTAGGTCGGCGATCGTGCTCGGATCCATCGACGTCCGGTCGAGTTCGCGCGCCGCGGCGTCGAGATCACCAAGGGCGTGGTCGTCATCGAGCCCGCTGGACAGCAGCACGGCCCGTTTGTGGCGCGCCTCGCCATATGCCCTACTGCTGACCGGGATGCGGTCGAGCGACGCCAGCGCCGCGTCTCTGCGACCAGCGGCTGCGGCCAGACGGGCCAGGCCGAATTGCGCG
>JBDSMK010000381.1:0-4265 GCA_039915905.1 Ilumatobacteraceae bacterium | reverse complement strand
ACGAGGAGATGTTGTCGAAGACATCTACTGATTGGGCTCCGTGGCACGTGGTTCCGGCCGATCGCAACTGGTCACGCAACCTCACCGTGGCTCGACTTCTGCTGGATGCGCTCGAATCCATGGATCCCCGTTTGCCGGCGCCCGAACCCGGCGTTGCGCAGATAACCGTCGTCTGAGGGACCAACGCCACGCCGTCCGCACATCGGTGACGTACGCGACGGTTGACAAAATGTAAAGTTGTAATTCCATGAGCTGCCTGACGCCGACAGTCCTGAGCGATGCGCTCGATGCCCTCACCATCGAGCCCGACGCGCTGATCCTGGCCGGCGGAACCGACGTGATGGTCGAGATCAACATGGGCCATCGCCGGCCGACCTCGGTAGTTGCGGTCAACCGCATACCGGAACTGCGTTCGTGGAGCCACGATCCGGCAACATCCACGGTTCGCATCGGCGCAGCCGTGACCTACGCGGAGGTGCTGGACGACCCACTGGCGGATCTGCTGCCGGCGTTGGCTCAGGCAGCGCGCACCGTTGGGTCACCACAGATACGCCACACCGCGACGGTTGGCGGCAACGTCGGCACGGCATCCCCGGCGGGCGACGGGTTGCCGGTACTGGCTGCCCTCGACGCGGTGATCCACCTCGCCTCCAACTCGGGCAACCGTGACGTGCCGTTCACCGAGTTCGTCGTTGCTCCCAAACGCACAGTGCGACGGTCCGACGAGCTGATCACAGCGATCACGGTTCCGGTGCTGCGCGGTTGGCAGGGATACTCCAAAGTTGGTGTACGCAATGCGATGGTCATCGCCACTGCTACGTGCTGCCTGGCGGTCGACGAGGCGAACCAGTCGGTTCGTCTGGCACTCGGATCTGTCGGACCGGTGATCATCCGCGCCACCGATGCCGAGTTGTTCGCCGCATCCGCTGTCGATTTCGATGCTCGGTTGGTGTCCGACGCGACCGTCAAGGAGTTCGCTGTCATGGCTGCGGCCGCCTCACGCCCGATCGACGATCATCGTTCCACCGCTGCCTACCGCCGCCACGCCATCGGCGTGCTGGCTGGGCGCCTGCTGCGAAGGGCCTTCCCGAATGTCTGACACTGCTGCTGCTCGCGAGACGGGCCCGAATTACCAGGCAGGTCAAGGTCGTGGTCCTGGTTCAGAACCGCCGCCGACGTCGTCGATCGGCGCCAACGAGATGTACCAACTGCACGTCAACGGCGAGGTGCACGAGGTGCGTGATGCCTGGGTCGGTGAGAGCCTGCTGTTCGTGCTGCGCGAGCACCTTGGGTTGATGGGCAGCAAAGGCGCCTGCGAGCAAGGCGAGTGCGGTTCCTGCAGCGTGCTCGTCGACGACCAGGTGGTGTGCAGTTGTCTCACTCTCGCCGCGGCGGCGGTGGGTCAGCAGATCCTCACGATTGAGGGCGTAGCACCTGTCGGCTCGCCGAGCGACGTGCAGCAGGCGTTCGTCGACGCCGGGGCAGTGCAATGCGGCTTCTGTACCCCCGGGTTGATAATTGCGGCCAATGCACTGCTGGAGCGATCACCACGGCCCGGTGAGATGGAGATCCGCGAGGAACTCTCCGGCAACGTCTGTCGGTGCACCGGCTACGGGCGGATCATCGATGCAGTGCAGCGCGTTGCTGCTGCGAGAGGCGGCACCGCGCACGACGAGGCGGCCACGCGACCCGCAGGTGGCGCACGATGAGCCTGGTGGACATCCGCCGACCTAGCGGCCGCCTCGGCGACAACGCCGTTCGCCCCGACGGAGTCGCCAAGGCGCAGGGTTCCTTCGCCTTCTCCGGCGACCTCAGCGCGGACGGATTCCTGTGGGGCGCGACGTTGCGTTCCCCCCACCCGTACGCGCGGATATTGAGCATCGACTTGTCTGCGGCGTGGAAGATCGACGGCGTCGAGGCCATCGTCACTGCCGACGACGTTCCAGGAAAGCTCAACTACGGTTTGCAGGTCCACGATCAACCTGTGTTCGCATCCGACGTGGTGCGTTACGTCGGTGAGCCGATTGCCGCCGTGGCTGCCGATCACCCCGAGGTCTGCCGTCGGGCGCTGGCCGCGATCGTCGTCGAGTACGAGGTGTTGACTCCACTGATCGATCCGGAAGCGGCGATCGACGGCAGCCACCCAGCGGTGCACCCCGACGGCAACGTGATCCGCCATCAGCGCATCATCTGCGGCGATCAATCTCTGGTCGGCGAGGTGGTCGTAGAGGGCACCTACGAACTCGGCATGCAGGATCAGGCGTTCCTCGGTCTCGAGGCTGCGCTGGCACTACCGGGCACTGGCGGACGTTCGGTGGAGTTGTACGTCGCCACCCAGTGGCTCCACGAGGACCGCAGGCAGATCGCCGACTGCCTCGGTTTTCGACCGGAGGATGTTCGGCTCACGCTCGGCGGGGTCGGCGGTGCATTCGGTGCGCGTGAGGACATCAGCCTTCAAGTGCACTGCTGCCTGCTGGCGCTGCGGACCTCGCGCCCGGTGCGGATGGCGTACAGCCGCGAGGAGAGCTTCCTCGGCCACGTTCACCGGCATCCTGCGAAGATCTGGATGCGCCATCACGCCACCGCCGACGGGAAGTTGCTGCGAGTCGAGTCGCGCATGGTCTTCGACGGTGGCGCATATGCGTCGACTTCGTCGGCAGTGATGATCAAAGCGGTCACCCACGCGCAAGGCCCGTACAAGTGCGACAACGCCACAGTCGACGGCTGGGCGGTGCGAACCAACAACCTGCCGTGCGGGGCGATGCGCGGCTTCGGTGTGGTGCAAGCGTGCTTCGCCCATGAGGGACAGATGGACAAGCTGGCCGCGGCCTGCGGTCTGGATCCGGTGGAGATCCGCTTGCTCAACGCGATGGAGACGGGCGACAAGCTGATCACCGGGCAAGTCGTCGAGAACGTTGCTCCAGTGGCCCGTTGCATTCGCGAGACCGCTGCTTTGCCGTTGCCCGACTCCCCGGTGGGAGGCTTCGACGGCGATCCGATGCGGCTGCCCGGCGGGGCCGGACTCACAGCCTCTCGGTCTGACATCCGGCGTGGCATCGGTTGGGGTGTGTCGATCAAGAACCTGATGTACTCGGAGGGTTTCGATGACTTCTCCACGGCGCGTTGCCGGTTGGCCGACGGAGTGGCGACGTTGAAGTTCGCCACCGCTGAGGTCGGTCAGGGCTTCGTAACGATTGCCGCGCAGATCGCCCGTTCCGTGCTCGGAGTCGACGAGGTGCTGTTGGAGCCGATCGACACCACAGTCGGCTCGGCAGGCTCGACCTCGGCCTCGCGACAGACCTGGATGAGCGGGGGCGCGGTGCACGGCGTGTGTTGCCTGGTGCGCGACAAGATGCTCGCCCAGGTCGCAACCGGTTGGGACGTGCCCGTGGAACGGTTGGTGATCGACGGCGCCGAGATAGTCGACAGCGCCGGTGCGCTGCGGATCCCGGTGGGCGAGGCGACTGCCGGCTTGTCGTTCGACGAGACGTATGAGTACCACCACAAGCCGACCACCGATCTCGACGAGAACGGTCAGGGTGATTGCCACACTGCGTTCGCATTTGTCGCTCATCGGGCGGTGGTCGACGTCGACGCGGAACTGGGTCTGGTGAAGGTGGTCCAGATCGCTACCGCACAAGACGTCGGTCGGGCGCTGAATCCGCTCAGCGTGCTCGGTCAGATCGAAGGTGGCATCGCCCAGGGCGTCGGTCTGGCCGTGATGGAGGAGATCATCCAGACGGACGGACGTGTGCGCAACGCCAGCTTCACCGACTACCTACTGCCGACGATGTTGGACATGCCCGATGTGGTGGCCACTTTGATCGAAGAGTTCGACCCGATTGCCCCGATGGGGGCCAAGGGCGTGGGGGAACCGCCGTGCATCTCGTCCACCCCAGCGGTGGTAGCGGCGATTCGTGATGCGATCGGGCGCGATCTGAGCCGCGTTCCTGTGCGGCCCTCCGACATCTGCCTGTGACATCTGGCGGCTGCATGGTGGCCCTGGCCTGCGGTGTTGGTGCGGCTATGGACGCGCTGGATTAGGTTGCGAGGGTTCCGCCAGTCGTGGCGGAGAAAGCTTCGACAACAGCCGACAACCAGCCGACTACCGGCTGAGCCGGCCACCAGCTGAGCCGACTACCAGCAGAGAGGTGTGAACAGCGTGACGAGCGACCGCGAGATCATGACGTGGGACATCTTCGGGGAGGCTTCGTGGGCCCTTGCCCAGAAGATCGCCGAGGACTACGAGCCGGAGATGATCTTGT
>JBDSMK010000377.1:0-2922 GCA_039915905.1 Ilumatobacteraceae bacterium | reverse complement strand
CGAACGAAACGCCGGAGACCGCCTGCACGACCCGCTTCACCGAGCGGATGCCACGTGAACTCGACACCTCGAAGTTCTTCACCAGGCCATCCACCTGCAGCACCGCCGCGCCGGTGCCCGCCGAACCGCCGGCTCCGCCAAGGGCGATCTCGGTCACGTCGCCACCTTCAGTTCGATTTCTTCGATCCTTATGCAAGCCGTCTCCGACTTGTGATACGGCCGCAGTTCGGGAATCTCGCCGGCGCACACGTCTCTGGCGAACTCGCATCGCGGTCGGAACGCACAGCCGCTCGGCGGGCGCAGCATGTTCGGAGGCGAGCCGACTATCGGCAGCAGCCGCTCCTGGCCGAGGCGCGGCAACGAGCGCAGCAGGCCCACGGTGTACGGATGGGTCGGGTCGTCGAACAACGTGTCCACCGCGGCACGCTCGGCGGCCCGTCCGGCGTACATCACCTGCACTCGTTCCGCCACCCGGGCGACCACGCCGAGGTCATGGGTGATCAACACCACGGCAGCGTGCAGATCACGCTGGATCCTCTGCAGCACCTCGAGGATCTGGGCCTGCACCGTTACGTCCAGCGCAGTAGTGGGTTCGTCGGCGATCAACACCTCGGGGTCGTTGGCAATCGCCATCGCGATCATCACCCGCTGGCGCATACCGCCGGAGAACTCGTGCGGGAACTGTCTGGCCCGATCCTTCGGCTGCGGGATGCCGACTATGTCGAGCAACTCCACCGCGCGGGTAGCAGCCTCGTCCTTGGACACGTCCTGATGCGACTGGATCATCTCGACGATCTGATGGCCGATGCGATGCACAGGATTCAACGCCGACAGAGGATCCTGGAAGATCATCGCGATCTTGTGGCCGCGCACCCGTCGGATCACCTTCGCCTTCGCCCCGATCAACTCGACCCCGCCGAGGTGGGCGGAACCAGTGATCGTGGTGGTGGCAGGTAACAAACCCATCAGGCCGAGGAAGGTGACCGACTTCCCCGAACCGGACTCCCCTACGACAGCCAGCAACTCGCCGGACTCGACGTCGATGTCGATGCCGCGCACAGCTTGCACTACACCGTTCAAGGTCGGAAACGACACCCGTAGATCACGGATTGTGAGGATCGACTCAGCCATTGCTAGTTCCCCACCGCTTGCTTCGGATCGAAGGCATCACGCAACGCGTCGCCGATGAAGTTGATGCACAAGATCGCCAGCACGAACACTGCGACCGGGTAGACCACCATCCACCAGTAGCCGGTGATCACCGCGCCCTTGGCGTCGCTGAGCATGCTGCCCCAGCTGACCTGGTTGATCGGGTCCACGCCGTAACCGAAGAATGACAAGGTGGATTCCGCAACGATCGCTCCGACCACAGAGATGGTCAGCGCAACGATGATCGGGCCGAGGGCATTGGGGATCAGGTGCCGCAAAGCGATCCGACGACTCGACGCGCCGAGGGCGACCGCAGCCTCGACGAACTCACGTTCCTTGAGACTCATCACCACACCGCGCACTATGCGAGCCACCGCCATCCACCCCAGCAACACCAGCAGCACCACAAGGAAACGCAGCGACTTGAGGTCACCGAACAGCCACTTCAGCCACGGCACGTTGTTGAACATGTTGCGCAGCACCAGTAGCAATACGAGTGTCGGGAACGCCAGGAACAAGTCGGTGACCCGCATCAAGATGTCGTCGACCATGCCGCCCTTGTAACCGGCGATCACCCCTACGGCGGTCCCTACGACACTCGACACGATGGCCACAGCCAGACCGATGAACATCGAGATACGCCCACCCCAGATGATTCGCGAGTAGATGTCGTGATTCAGGTTGTCGGTGCCGAACCATGCCTTGGCCGACGGGGCGTTGTAGCTGACCTTCTTGAATCCCTCTGACGGGATCTGGTACTGCGCGCCGTATCTCGCGGTGATCGGGGCAAGCAAGATCCATATCGCCATGATTATGAACACGACCGTCATGAACACCGCAAAGCGATGAGAAAGGAAGCGCTTCCAGGCCATCCGGCCCGGTGACATCGAATGGACCAACCCTTCGGTGTTGTCGATCTCCGACAACCCGTCAGGGTGCGGGTTTGGTTCGTAGTTCGAACTGGCGTCGATCAGACCCGGTTCCAGTAGCTCGGACATGTGGTCTGCGCTTTCAGCTCAAACGGATTCGGGGATCGAGCCACGCATAGGTGACATCGGCGAGCAGGTTGAAGGCGATGATCGAAACCACCACGAGCACCATCCACGGCATCAGTTGTGGAAAGTCGCCATTGTCGAACGCGGTGAGGAAGTAATCGCCCATGCCTCGGTACTGGAAGATCCGCTCGGTGATGATCAGACCACAGATGACCGACCCGATGTCAATCGCGGCAAACGTCACCACCGGGATCATTGCGTTGCGCAGCGCATGGTGGATGATCACCTGCCGTTCACTGATGCCCTTGGCACGCGCCGTACGCATGTAATCGGAGGTCTTCACCTCCAGCAGCGAGGAACGCATGTATCTGCTGTAGATCGCGATCGTCTGGATGGCAACGACGGCGCCAGGAAGAATCAGGTGCTTGAACCGCAGGAACAGGTCGAAGCCCTCTTGACCAGGCGGATAGACACCGGAGGTTGGCAGGAACGTGTGATCCCATCCAAGCCACTTCTGCATGTACACGGCGAACACCAGCTGAAGCAGCACCGCCGAGACGTATGGCGGAACGGAAAGGCCGACAAACGCGCCCGCCGACATTGTGTTGTCGAACTTGGAGTGCTGCTTGAGCGCCGACAGAATACCGATGCTCAGCCCGACGCTAACGCCGATGACTGCAGCAAATGTGCCAAGCACCGCCGTGTTGGCCAATGCGTACTTGATCGATGGCCAAACCGGAATGCTGCCCTTGATCGAGACGCCCCAGTTACCTGTGAC
>JBDSMK010000352.1:0-3456 GCA_039915905.1 Ilumatobacteraceae bacterium | reverse complement strand
GGGCTCAGGCGGCGCGTGACAAGGCAGCTGCCGACTCCGCCGCTGCCGCGCCCGCTACCCCGGCCCCGGCCGCCAGCGAACCGGCCGCCGACCCGCGCATCCCCGCTCACCTGTTGGAGCGCAGCCGCGCCGCCAAAGCCAAGTCGGCGGGCGACTCCGGCGGTGGCGTCGCCGTCCAGGAACGGGTCGCCAGTGTCGTCGCCGCCCCGCCCACATCTGCCGGCGTGCCCGCCGGCGCCGGTCCCGGCGGTCATACCCAGCGCCTGCTGACGGTTGTCAAGAGCGGTTCGATCCAAGACGTCAAGTCGATGCCGATCGACAAGGTGCACACCTGGCCGCACCTGCTGGCGGCTGAGTTCGTCGCCTGCCTTGTGTGCCTCACGTTCACATTCATGTTCTCGATCTTCGTGAACGCTCCGCTGTTGCAGGAGGCCAACCCCAACCAGACGCCGAACCCATCGAAGGCACCGTGGTACTTCCTCGGGTTGCAGGAACTGCTCACCATGCTCCACCCGATGATCGCCGGCGTGACCATCCCGGGCGTCGGCCTGATCATGCTGATCCTGGCCCCCTTCATCGACAAGAACCCGTCCAACAAGCCTGAGGATCGCAAGTTCGCAACTTCGTTGATGACGACCTTCTTGATGTTCTGGGCGGTTCTGGTGATCATCGGGTCGTTCTTCCGTGGTCCCGGTTTCAACTTCACGCTTCCATGGCGTGACGGCATCTTCTTCGATCTGTGAGGCAGTCGGAATGAGCTCAGCAGCAATCATTGTCATAGCAATCGCGGCCGTGGTCGTACTCGGTGCGGTGGCGTTCGTAACCGCGGCCCGGCGCAGCGACGTGCGCGGCGCCGGTGCCCTGAGCGGCGAGACGCGCAAGCGCGATCGCGACACCGACATCGACCTGCCGGCCGGTGCCACTCGCCAAGATGTGGAGCAGGCCGGCGCGCAGACACGCGTCGGCGCCGCCGTAGAGAAGGCGGCACCTGTTGCACCGGTGGTGTGGACTGCTCCGGACCCCGAGGTGATCGGAGTCAACAGGCGTCAGTTTCTCAACCGGGCCAGCGTGTCGCTGATGAGCGCGAGTCTCGGCACCTTTGCAGCTGCCGGTTTCATTGCATTCCTGTGGCCGACAGGCAGCTCCGGTTTCGGAGGCAAGGTGAACATCGGCAAGCTCAACGACGTGATGACGGGCATCTCCAACGGTGGCGGCTTCCTGTACAACGCCACTGCCAAGTCGTGGGTCACGGTCTATCCCTCGGAGGCGCTACCGAAGTCCAAGCTGGTCGCGTTCTACCAACCGATCCTGTCGACGATGGCCAGCGGGATCATCGTGATGTACCAGAAGTGCCCACACCTCGGGTGCCGCGTGCCGTCATGCGTCAGTAGCCAGTGGTTCGAATGCCCCTGTCACGGCTCGCAGTACAACCGCGTCGGTGAGAAGAAGGGTGGACCGGCGCCGCGAGGCATGGACCACTTTTCGGCCGCCGTCTCGGCCTCGGGTGATGTTGTGGTCGACACCGGTGTGGTGTTCACCGGCGTGCCGATCGGAACCAACACCACAGGCCAAGAGGCCGAGGGTCCGCACTGCATCACGGGTGGCCACAAGTGATAGCGCTCGCCAGCACGTCCATTGCATATGTGATTTTCGTAGTGATCCTCCTCGGATGGGTCGTCTACTACTTCACCAACCGCCGGGCAGCTCGTCCGGAGCTCGGCTCCGAGGTCTACACCGCGCCCAACCGCAAGCCGTACTACGACGACGAAGGTCTCGAAGGTCCACGGCTGGAGCGGATGCAGATGCTCGCTGTTGCCTTCTTGGCGGTCATCGCTATCGCACTGCCGTTGTACTGGGTGCTTGAACCTTCCCGGCAGAGCGGTGCTGTGGCCCACAAGGAAGCCCAGTTCATCGGGTGGGGCCAGGGTCTGTTCGAGACCACCGCCAATGGCGGGTTCAACTGTGCCGGCTGCCACGGCGGTATGAAGGCCACCGGTGGCAACGCCCAGTTCGCGGTCACAGATCCGCAGACCAAGGAGGTCAAGGCGGTTAGCTGGTATGCGCCGGCGCTGAACACGGTCACCTACCGGTTCAATGACGAGGAAATCAAGTACATCTTGACCTATGGCCGCGTCGGCTCGCCGATGTCGGCATGGGGCACCGCCGGTGGCGGCCCGATGAACGACCAGCAACTCGACACGATTATCGCCTACATCCACAGCATTCAGATCCCACTGGTCGGCTGTGCTGCCAACGAGCCTGATCCTCATACCTGCCCGACCGGTGTGCTGCCGCCTGAGAACCAGCAGGAGATCCAGACTGCGGCCACACAGGCTGCGCAGAAGTTGGTGGACGAAGGCAAGTACAAGACCGTTGATGCAGCGATGGGTGAGGCGCTGTTCAACCTTGACCTCAACAGTGGCGCCTACAGCTGCGCCCGCTGCCACACCCCAGGGTGGAGCTACGGCGATCCGGGTGTGAGCGGGCAGGGTGCTTACGGCTGGAACCTTCTCGGTGGAGCGGTTAACAAGCACTTCGACAGTGAGGAGGACATGATCAACGCGATCAAGGCCGGATCGAATCTCGGCACGCGATTCGGCAACCTCACTGGCCAGGGCACCGGGCGCATGCCCGGCTTCGGCAACATGCTGACCGATGCCCAGGTGCGGGCCATCGTCGAGTACGTGCGGAGCTTGTGATGGTGGCGCTTCTGGCAGTCAACTGGCAGCCCCAGCTGCACGGCATCATGATCGTCATCATCTCGTGCGCGGTGCTGATGGGCAGCGTCTACCTGATCCTCGGCACCAACCTCGGCGCCCGCCTCGGCTTCTTGGTGGCGCTCACCGCGCTCGCCGGATGGATGTTCCTGATGGGTGCGATCTGGTGGACGTACGGCAAAGGACTCCTTGGCCCAGCCCCCACGTGGCAGCCGGTTGCAGCCAAGACGGTGCTGCAGGACACGGCAGCACTACGCGAGGCGGGGCTGCTCCAGGCACCGATCGCGGAGGACAGCAACCCCGCCGTGGTCGCCGACAAGGTGGCCACCAGCCTGCGTTCCGAGAAGTGGAAGGAGCTGGACCCCTCAGCGCCGACCTACCAGCAGGCAGGCGCAGCTGCCGGCACGCTGCTCGAGGAAGCTCAGGCGTTTGGAGCCGGAGAGTTCCAGGTTGTTCACGTGTTCGAGATCGGTGGCGAACGCAGCCCTCAGTTGCTCGACGGCAAGCTCGACTTCCTTGCGTTCCTGCACAAGCCGCACTACTCGCTGGTAGAAGTGGCGCCGCTGGTGGTGCAGCGCGCCGAGCCCGGTCGGGCCCCGGCAGCGCCGGTCATCGACACCAGTCGCGCCCACCAATACGTCTACATGATTCGTGATCTCGGAGCAGTACGCGAGCCAGCAGGTTTCATCACGGTCGGTTCTCTGATCGCGTTCTTGGCGCTGTGCTACTTGTTGCACAA
>JBDSMK010000349.1:0-3749 GCA_039915905.1 Ilumatobacteraceae bacterium | reverse complement strand
GTCGAGGATGAAGGTGCATGCCGGCACGGCGCGGGCCAGCGCTGTGAGCTCGGGGATCTGCGGATGGTAGAGCCAGGCGTCGAAGGTCAGCCCGAGCGGAGCCAGCCGCTCGACGCCGCTGCGGAAGGCCGCGTCGGCCATCAAATGCGCAGTCGGCCGGGTGTGCGTGCGATGGATTCTGCTGTCGGCATCGAACGCGGTGGCGTGGCGAACGCCGCGAAACAGTCCGGCGCCGGCGTTGATGTGCGCTTCGAGTACCTCGTCGACAGCCTCGCCGAGGCGCATGTCGGCGAACCCGACGATGCCGGCAACCGCCGAGCCACTCTGGCCGCTGGTTCCGGCGATGTGCGCAACAGTCTCCGTCTCGCCCACCGGACGGAGTTGCTCTGCCCCATCGGTGCGGTAGCCCCAGGCGCACTCGATGAACACGGTTGCCTCAACTCGGTGTCCTCCGCCGGTGTCGGCGTGAAGGTCGTCGAGCAGGTACGACGGTCGCGATCCGTCGGTGTTCAGCCACAGGTGGTGATGGGGATCGACGATCGCGAGGTCGGCGTCGATGGCCATCTCGGTGCGTCGTAGGAGCCAGTCGTCGTGCCACACGTACATGTCGTGCGACCGTACTCCTGGCCGTCGTCACCCGGGCCAGGCGGGCCGCGTCACACGGTCTGGGTCACACGGTCGGGGTCACACGGTCGGGGTCACACGGTCGGGGTCAGGCGGCCGGGGTCAGGCGCTTGCCGATGCGGCCGCGGCTACGGCGGGACCGATCAACTGCTCGACGTACTTGGCGAGCACGTCGACTTCCAGGTTCACCGTGTCTCCGGGGCGCTTCTCTCCAAGCGTGGTGACCGCCGAGGTGTGCGGGATGACGGCGACGGTGAAACCGTCGTCGAGTCGCTTGGCGACGGTCAGGCTGACCCCGTCGACGGTCACCGAGCCCTTCTCTACCAGGTACTTGCCGAGGGCGTCCGGCACCCGCACGCGCAGATCCGGTGTCGGCTCGACCACTACGCCGACGCCATCGACGTGACCCTGCACGATGTGGCCGCCGAGGCGGTCGCTTACACGCACGGCGCGCTCCAGGTTGACGGAATCGCCCTTGCTGGCCTTCGCCAGGCTGGTGCGGTCAAGCGTCTCGTCGGAAACATCGGTCTCGTACCAGTCGTCGCCCCACTCCACCACCGTCAGGCAGCACCCGTTGACCGCGATCGAGTCACCGAGGTGAACGTCTTCCAGCACAGTGGTTGCGGCGATCCGCAGGCGGCCCTTGTCGAATCCTTCGACGTGACCGAGCTCTTCGACGATTCCGGTGAACATGAAGTTGCCTCCTGCAGGCGGGTTTGAAGCGGTTGTAGCTGTTTCAAGTGTGCAATGGTCCGGAAGCCCCAGAACCGGTTCGGATACCTGTTCGACGTTACAGATCGCTGGCGTGCGAGGGCTCGTCGCGATGGACCGTGGTAGTCGACCTCACACCAGGCCCATCGCGACCATGGAGTGGGCCACGCGTTGGAACCCGGCGATGTTCGCGCCGCGCACCAGATCGCCGGGCGAGCCGAACTCGTCGGCCGTCTCGTGACACAACCCGTGGATGCTGCGCATGATCTCGGCCAGGCGCCGTTCGGTGTAGTCGAACGTCCACGAATCGCGGCTGGCGTTCTGCTGCATCTCGAGCGCCGAAGTCGCCACCCCGCCGGCGTTGGCCGCCTTACCCGGACCGAAAGCGACGCGAGCCTCGGTGAACATCCGCACTGCATCGGGTGTGGCGGGCATGTTGGCACCTTCGGCCACAGCGATGCAGCCGTTGTTGATCAGCATCTTCGCATCATGGCCGGACAACTCGTTCTGGGTGGCACACGGCAGCGCGATGTCGCAGGGGACCGCCCAGATGTTGCCTCGCGCCACGAACCTGGCGCTCTTGCGGACGTCGGTGTACTCGCTGATCCGGCCGCGGCGGACCTCCTTGATCTGTTTGATCAACTCGAGGTCGACGCCGGCTGGATCGTGGATGTATCCAGTCGAATCCGAGCAGGCCACGACCAGTGCGCCCATCTCCTGCATCTTCTCGATCGCGTATATCGCCACGTTCCCCGACCCGGAGATGACTGTGGTGCGCTCAGCCACCGTGGCTTCGCGGGCCTTGAGCATCTGCTCGAGGAAGAACACCACGCCGTAGCCGGTGGCTTCGGTGCGCACCAGTGCGCCACCCCAGCCGAGGCCCTTGCCGGTGAGCACGCCGGATTCGTAACGGTTGGTGATCCGCTTGTACTGGCCGAACAGCCAGCCGATCTCGCGGGTCCCGACGCCGATGTCGCCGGCGGGAACGTCGGTGTACTCGCCGAGGTGCCGGTACAACTCGGTCATGAAGCTCTGGCAGAACCGCATCACTTCGCTGTCGGAGCGGCCCTTCGGATCGAAGTCCGCGCCTCCCTTGCCCCCGCCGATCGGCATGCCGGTGAGAGCGTTCTTGAAGATTTGCTCGAAGCCCAGAAACTTGATGATGCCGAGGTTGACGGAGGGGTGAAAGCGCAGGCCGCCCTTGTACGGACCGAGTGCACTGTTGAACTCGACGCGCATCCCGCGGTTGATCTGCACCTCACCCCGGTCGTCCTGCCACGGCACTCGGAACATGATCTGGCGTTCTGGCTCGCAGATCCGCTGAATGATCTTCTGATCGGCAAACTCGGGGTGCTTGGCGATCACCGGTCCGAGCGAATCGAGCACTTCCCTGGCGGCTTGGTGGAACTCCGATTCGCCCGGGTTGCGCTTGATCACCTCGTCGAGAACGACTTCCAACTTCTCGTCGATCATCGACCTTTCTCCACGCATAGAACGCACATCGTGGCCTCCGGGATCGCCTCCAGGCGCTCCGGCGGAATCGGTTCCCCACACTTCACGCAGCGGCCGTATGTTCCGCCTTGCTCGCTGGCGATCGCCTTGCGCGCCGCCTCGACAGTGGTGCGGGTGGCCTCCAACAAGATGCGCGTCGAATCGCGGTCCTCCTGGATCGTGCCGCTGTCGGAGAGGAGCTCGTTGTACTCGGTCTCCAGTGCTTCAAGACGTTCGACGGCGGAATCAAGATCGGCCTGGAGGTGCTTGTGAGTGGACATTTTTACCTCGTTCGGGCGTTGCGCGAGACCCGGTGGGCCTCGATTGACAATACCTACAGATCCCGCCTCCGGCGCCCGTCGTCTACGGTGCGTCGTGTGCCACTGGGATCCGCACGTACGGCCGCGATCGTAGCGGCCCGGTGATTCAGGGGGTTCCCGACGATCAACGTGCCGGCCAACGGGGCGCTGTCGACAGGGTCGCGGTGGTCCGTCGACAGGCCCGCCAGACGTTGGCGATAGCAGTTGTATTCGCCATCGGTGCGCCGGTGGTGGCGCTGTTCCATCACGACACCGGCACCTGGCTTCCGCTGCACGTCTTCCTGGTCGGCGGGGTGCTCGCAGCAATCTCGGGCGCGGCGCCGATGCTCGCGGTGACGTGGTCGGCGTCGCCGGCGCCGTCGGCTGTGCTTGCTGGCGTGCAGAGGTGGGTGCTGGCTTGTGGTGCGGTCGCCATCACAGTCGGTAGGGAGACCGGCCACACCCCGCTCGTCGCCTTCGGCGGGACGGCTGTGATGGTCGCGCTGGTGCTTCTCGGGGTGATCCTGTTGACCATCCGGCGCCACGTGACCACCACCCGGTACATGCCGGCGATCGATGCCTACCTGGTCGCAGTGGTGCTCGGTATCGGCGGCTCGGCCCTTG
>JBDSMK010000341.1:0-3281 GCA_039915905.1 Ilumatobacteraceae bacterium | reverse complement strand
AACCCCAATCCATCGGCCGGTCGATCACCGCCCTCGCGTTGGTGCTCGGCATCAGCCCAAGGCTCGGCAGTCCCGGGATCTGTGGCATCGTCGGGATTGGAAAGGGCAGTCCGGTGAACGAGCCGGCCAGCGCCTGTGGATCCGGGTCGTTGCCGAGCTTTGCTGTGCCGGTGGCCAGCGCAGTCTTGCCGACAACGACCTCGGCGGCCTTGTAGTCGTAGACCCGCACCTCTACCTCTCCGGGGATGTTCGCCGCGCTACGCCTCGGCCGGAACCACATCAGGTTCTGTTTGAAGGTGAGCGTCGGCGGGCCCTCCCCGGTGAGCGACGCGGCGGCCCCAGATGCGGCCGTGGAAGCCGCGCCGGCGAGCCCACCGCCACTTGCGCCTTTCGCTGAGGAAGCCTTGCGGAAGAAGAACCCACCCTGCGCGACGCCGACCTCGAAGCCGATCTCCTGGGCCCGGAAACGCAGGAAGTCCCAGTCCGTCTGGCTGATCTGGGAGACGTGACGGTGAGTTGACGAGCTGTCTCCGACCTCGATGTCGGTGGGTGAGAAGCCGGCCTCGCGGGCGATCTGCGAGGCGATGTCGGAGTCCGTCATGTCGACGAAGGTGCGCGTCCGGCTGGAGCGCTGCAGGCGGTGTGACTTCTCGTAACCACGGATGATCGTGTGGATCACGGTGCCCTCGTAGTCACCTTCGATAGACGTGATCTCGCCCTTGATCAGGCAGGCCGCCTTGGGATCGCCCGACGATCCGCCGTAGATCTCCACCAGCGCGCCGATGCGGATCATCAGTTCGGCGACGATCGAGTTGTCGGTGTCTTGGAACGTCAACTCGAACATGTCTGGCAGGTGCACCCGGGTGTCGACAACAGTGCGGAGCAGTCGCGGGATGTGAAGCGGTGTGAGATCGATGGAGTTGATGCTCACCGTCGGGCTTACGTTCCCGGCTAGGTCGGTCGGCGCCAGTGCGCTCAGCGCGCTCATGGCATCCCAACGATCTCGTTCGCACTCGGTAGGTAGACCACGTCGCCGGGCCGCACCCGGAACGGGTCGTCGATGCCATTGGCCTCCGCGACTCTGCGCCACAAACCCGGTCGCCCGTACGCCGCAGTGGTGATCGTGTGCAGGCTCTCGCTCTGAGTGACCACGTGGCGATGTCGTCCGGGTAAGCCGCCCGACGTGGGATTCGTCGGCAGCATTCCGAAGATGTTGAACTCCTCCACCACGCAGAACGTCACCCTCGCCCGGTCGGGTGACCCGGATGAGGCGAACCGTTCGAACTCCACCGCCACCGTCTTGAGGATGCAGCGCATGATCTGCGTACCCCACTGGAACAGCAGAACCGGTGGCTTCGAAGCAAGGTTGATACGACCGCCAGTCAGTGCGCCTATAGCCGCACCGGCGAGTTGACCGAGCAGTCCACCACCGGGATCCATCCAGCTGTACATCTGGTTGGCGCGATCCTCCACGTCGTCGCCGACGAGGTAGCCGGAACCTCTGAGGCTCTTCGGTGGAGCCTTCAGGAATATCGACGGTGTGGCCCCCGGGCCTGATCCGCTGGCATTGGCGTTGTGCGCGGTGCTGGTCTCCCGGGCATAGGTCAGCGCCTCCGGGTTGAAGTCGAACTCGACCATTTCGAACGGCAGCTTCTCGTTGACCAGTTTGGCTTTCACAGGAACCCCTCGTGCACCAGTTCGAGCACCTCGACAGCCACTTCCTTGGCCGAGCTGCTCAGCGTCGGGCCATGCCATGACGACGGACGGACGTTGGCGAAGGTCCATTGGGCGACAAGTCCGTTGTGGCTGTCGCGCAGTGTGATCGTGGAGGAATCACCCTCTACGGCATCGATCATGCTGCGCAACCAGGTCATCACCTTGCCGGAGTCCTTGGCGCTCATCGCCCGTTTAAGCACCAGTCGCGGGTAGTTGACCCGGTCCGGGAGGTACACGCGACAGGTGTTGTTGCCGCCGGATTTGATCTCCTTTAGGCCGAAGTCGACCTTCAGCCCTTCACACGACGCCCAGCCGCCGAGGTCGATGCCGCCGACGACGACGTCGAAGCGCATTGACAGACCGAACTGGGTCGTCTCGTTGAAAGTAGGGACTCCGGCGGCCATCTTCGTCTCAGCTGATGTCGTCGTCGAGGAAGCCGAGGTGGACGATGTCGAGTTGCTCGACGGCCAACTTGCTTGCGGTGGCGTCGAAGCCGGCGATCGCCCACTTGGCCGGCATCGCGCTACGCATCTCCCACTCGAAAACCTCGGTGTTGGCGGAGTCCATCAGCGTCACGACCATCAGTCCCGGCTGGTGGCTCTTGGCTGTGTCGGAGACCCACTTGCGAACCTCTTTGGTCTGAGCCGAGACCGCCCGGCTCAGTTTCACGGTGGAGTACTTCGTCATTCCGGGCGAGTACCACCGCTGGTTCCACGAGTCGCCGGCGCGGTACTCGATCACGTCGAACGTCACGTCGAGGCCGTCGGCCTTCGCCCAGCTGCCGAGGTCGATCTCATTTGGGGCGATCACCTTGACCTTGAAGCGGTTGGCGAGGGCAAGGGGGACGTTCTCTGCTAGCGGCATCGGGTACTCCTTGCTCGCATGTATGGATCTCGCATGTATGGATCTCGCATGGATGGAACTGTTGTGGCGATTTCAGGCGCCTGGCGTGGTGTGTAGTAGCGGTAGGTCATCGCAGATCGGCCAGCCTTCCGGCGCGTTCGCGATCGATCAGCAGTTCGTGACGCAGTCGGCTGCTTATGTCGGGGTAGAGCCGTCCGGCAAGCTCCCCGATGTCGATGTGATCGAGGCTGAGCAGCTCGCCGCCGGCAGCGGAGGTGCGCCGCTCCGCGTCCGTACGTCCGCCGATCGCCCCTGTCTGATGCCCGGCGGCCGCCGCGGTGCCCGATGTCTGATGCTCTGTGGGTGCAGCGGCGTCGTGAGTCGCCGCCGGTGTTCCGCCGGGGTGCAGCACAGCGGCGGTGTCGTCGCGGCGGTGCTGCTCGAGCGAGCCGAACATCTCGGTGCTCGTCCCCGCGGACAGGCCGAACACCGAGGCAGCAAAGTCGGCGCCGAACTCGGTCGCGTCGTACACCGTGGCAACGGCGGCCGTCGCCAGGTTGGTGCCTGTTGACGCATGCGCGTCGGCCGCCCATCGTCGGCTGGCGGCCGCACTGTCGCCGGGGTGGTTCGGCGCGCTGGGTCCGGGCGTCGTCGAAGCTGCGTGTATCGCTGCCGTAGCGGGGCTCGTACCGCCACGGTGAGCACCGCCGGCGTGACTGGCC
>JBDSMK010000142.1:0-5129 GCA_039915905.1 Ilumatobacteraceae bacterium | reverse complement strand
GGGCGGAACACCGGCGGTGCCGCCCACTCGGATCCGCCGCTCCGCACCACCCTGTAAGGGGCCACCCGAGCGCAACGGTTCGTTGGCCTCGCGGGTGTCGGTGATCCGGTTCGGCGCGGTGCCGGTGAAATCCGTGGTTCCGGTGAACCAGCCGGAGACGTCGGCTACCAGGTGCACTGGGGCGTAGGTCGAGAGGCAGATCGCGCCCTGGCCGAGCTGGACCACAACTGCGTTCGCCGTCGTTCGACCCGGCGCAAAGTTCAGTACGGATGTGGGCGGTGTCCGAGTGCCGCACGGCCACGCCTTCACCCAACCAGGTCCGTCTGCTTCGGTGGCGGTGATGTTCACCACCACTGAAGTCGCCCCGGCCGCTGCGGCCGCAGAGATCGGGAGATTCAGCACTACGCCCGGAGCAACCTTGTTGCGGTTGCCGTTGGCGCCTAACCCCGCCCGTGTGTCCAGCACCCGGTTAGGCGATGCGGACTCGACGGCCCCTGGTCGCAGAGACCCGGCCGCCGCGGCTCCGACGCCGACTGATGCAAGAGCCAGCACGGTCGCAGACAACAACTTGCTGGTTCGGACTCGAAAGCGCACGAGTGTCATTACTACGGACCTCCGGGGGCCCGTCCGCTTGCGGCACTCTAGTAGCCGATGAGCACGGAATCGTTAGCACCCTCCTGGAAGTGATCGGCACGGCGAGGTCAACACTTGATCGTCAGCTGAACCTGGATCGCCCAGCTGGCTGGCTCAGGACGTATGCGACTCGATCGCTGGTTGGACGGCGCCGCCACCGATGACCTCGGACTGGTTGGGTCGCACGGCGGAGATCAAACGGGCGATGAACTGCTCGACCGTTCCGAAGATGATCAGCAAGTCGAGGGTGATCGACCAGTTCTCCACGTAGAACAGGTCGAGGCGACGGTATGCCTCGAACGAGGGGTTGTCGCGAGCCTCCACTTGCCACAGCCCGGTGATGCCCGGCAGCACTGACTCTCGATTGCGCAGTTCCGGGGAGAAGGCGGCTACCTCGGCGGGCAACGCAGGGCGCGGTCCAACCAGGCTCATCTCGCCGCGCAGCACGTTGAATAACTGTGGAAGCTCGTCCAAGCTCGACTTGCGCAGGAACTTGCCGATGCGAGTTACTCGCGGATCGTCGATCATCTTGAACAGCGGGCCACGCCGCTCGTTGGCGCCAGCCAGTCGGGCCAGTTGCTGCTCGGCGTCCACCGTCATGGTGCGGAACTTGAGCACGTCGAACTGAGCGCCGGCGCGCCCGACCCGACGTTGGCGGAACAGCACCGGCCCGCGGTCGTTGGCCTTGATCGCAACCGCTACCACAGCCATCACCGGAAGGAAAGCCACAACCGCGAACATCGCCGAGCTGATGTCGAAGCCACGCTTGGCGATGTGCTGGAGACGTCCCAGAGTGCTCGCCTCGACGTACAGCAGCGGCTCGTGGGCCAACGGGACAGACCGCAGACGGCGAGAGTCGATCCCCGCGATCCCGGTGGAGATGTGCACATGCACTCCGTCGAGTTGCAGGTTGCGAATCAGCGAGTTCAAACGCTTGCCGCAAACCGCCGCAGTGGACATCACCACTCCGGAAACGTGCGCGGAGGAGACCAGCGCCTCGGCATCGTCGGCGTCGCCCAGCCACAACGAGCCGAATCCCAAAGCGGCCACGGCTGATCGCTCGCCTATTACACCGGCGACGCGCACCCCCAGTTCAGGATGGGTGTTGAACAACTCGATCAACCGCCGGATCTCCTCGTCAGCCCCGATTACGACCACTCGACGGCAGTACTCCTCACGCGAGCGGGCCGCTGCCAGCCAACCGCGGTACATCGAACGAAACACCACGAGCAGCACCCAACCGAGTGCGGTTGCAGTCGCTACCTGGCGGATGTGCATGCCGAAGTGGGTGACCCGGTCGTACAGCACCATCACCGCTGTGAGCAATGCCATCGAGCGCGTGATCCTCGTCAACTCGACGACCCGGATGGCGCTGACGCGGGCGAGGTGCAAACCCTGGGCGTGCATCACCCACAACCCGGCGACCACGAACACAGCGGTCACCAAAAGCATGTGCAGAGCGCCGAAGAACTTGACGTACCGGCCGACGTAGAACACCAATGCTGCGGCGGCCCCGAGCGACAGTGCGTCGCCTATTAGCAACGTGTTGCGCAGTCTGCGGCTCTGGCGAGAACCCACCGCGTCGATGAACTCGGCGACGGACATGTCGTGCGCTGCACGCTTCCGCTTAGGAGCGATCATGGACTGCATAGCGATTCGTGCGCCGGAAGCCGTTCCGAGGCACCTGCTCCCTTCGCCTCAGAGTCTTACGGCGATCGGCCACTTGTACCATGGGCCATTCGGACCAATTGCTGCCCTCTCGCACACGTCCTGCTTATCTGCGGGATGCTCGTCGACCTAACGATCTTCGACGTCGGCCGGTCAGGTTGGCGGTGGAGCCTGGGTGAAGGTAGCGTTGCCCGGTCAATCGACGTCCGGGTGCGCCCCTCCTAGCGAGGGGGACCATTCGGCACAACAATCTTGATGCTCCGCCGGTCGGCCTGACCTGCGGAGCATCTGCGTGAACGGCCGCCCTATCGCGCGCTGGTCCACGTATGTAAGGCACACCATGCCCGGCTCGACCGGGTCCGACCGAAAAGGCTGCCGGAATGGCACTACAAGCGATCGTTGGCGAGAAAGTCGCCATGAGCCAGGTGTGGGTCAACGACAAGGTCGTACCCGTCACGGTGCTCCGCGTCGAGCCCGCACGCATTGTGCAGGTCAAGACCACTGAGCGTGATGGATACACCGCGCTGCAGGTGACGTACGGCCACAAAGATGCCAAGAAGCTGACCAAGCCGGAGGCGGGACATTTCGCCAAGGCTGGCGTTGCGCCGGGGCGGCGGGTAATCGAACTGCGCGTCGACGACGTCGACGGCTTCGAGGTCGGCCAGGAGATCAAGGTCGATCTGCTCACCCAGGGCACCAAGGTCGACGTGACCGCCGTCAGCCGCGGCAAAGGCTTTGCCGGTGCGATGAAGCGTCACAACTTCTCCGGTCAGGGCGCCAGCCACGGTAACCACAAGCATCACCGGGCACCTGGGGCGATCGGCTCGTGCAGCTTCCCCGGCCGCGTCTTCAAGGGTTTGAAGATGGCCGGCCACATGGGAAACGAGCAGGTCACCACCCTCAACCTGGAAGTGGTGGAGGCAGACCCGGAACGCAACCTGCTGCTCGTGCGTGGCTCGGTCCCCGGGCCCAACGGCGGTGTCGTGATCGTCCGTAACGCCGTCAAGGGCAAGAAAGCGAAGGGCTGATCAGAATGTCGAGCAACACCCCGTCGCCCACCGCCGCGTCGATCACCATGAGGACCGCCGACGGTAAGGATTCAGGCACGGTCTCACTGGCCGCCGACGTGTTCGGCGTGCAGCCCAACGTGCCGCTGATGCACCAAGTCGTCACCGCGCAGTTGGCCGCCCGCCGTTCCGGCACCCAGAGCACGAAGACCCGAGCCGAGGTCTCCGGTGGTGGCCGCAAGCCGTTCAAGCAGAAGGGCACCGGCAACGCCCGTCAGGGCTCCATCCGTGCCCCCCACTACAGCGGCGGCGGCGTAGCCCTCGGCCCCAAGCCACGCAAGTATGGCCAGAAGACCCCCAAGAAGATGATCAAGGCGGCGCTCAACTCGGCGCTGTCAGACCGGGCCGCCGACGGCAAGGTCATCGTCATCGACACCTGGAACTTCGAGGCCCCCAAGACCAAGCAGGCGATGGCAGCGCTGACTGCCCTCGGCATCGAGGGCAAGGCCTTGGTGGTGGTCGACATCGAAGACACCAACACGATCAAGAGCTTCCTCAACCTCGGCCAGGTGCAACTGATCGAGCGTGGCGAACTGAACGCCTACGACGTGCTGTGCAACGACTACATCGTGTTCACCTCGGCCACTCTGCCGGCCGGCAAGAGCACCACCTCCGGTGAGGAGCAGAAATGAAAGATCCGCGCGACATCATCCTGGCGCCAGTCGTGTCCGAGAAGAGCTACGGGCTCATCGAACACGGTGTTTACACGTTCAAGGTCCACCCGAGCGCCAGCAAGCCCGAGATCCACGACGCAATCGAAGCGATCTGGGGCGTGAAGGTGGTCAAGGTCAACACCATGAATCGCAAGGGCAAGGTCACCCGCGCCCGAAAGAGCAACAAGACCGGTTCGAAGCCCGACATCAAGCGGGCCGTCGTCACCCTGGCAGCGGGGCACGAGATCCCGTTGTTCGAGAACTGAGATCACCGTGGCCATTCGTTCCCGCAAACCAACCAGCGCCGGTCGTAGGTTCCAGACCACGTCGGACTTCCAAGAGATCACCAAGACGACCCCTGAGCGCACCCTCGTCGTGCCGTCGCCGAAGAGCGGCGGACGCAACGTCTATGGCCGCAAGACCGCCAGGCACCGTGGTGGCGGTCACAAACGCCAGTACAGGATCATCGACTTCAAGCGCACCAAGGACGGCATCACCGCCCGGGTCGCCGCCATCGAGTACGACCCCAACCGCACTTGCCGGATCGCTCTGCTGCACTATGCCGATGGTGAGAAGGCTTACATCCTGGCCCCGAAGGGACTTGTCGTCGGCAACCACGTGCAGAGCGGCCAGGGTTCCGACATCAAGCCGGGCAACGCGATGGCACTGCGTTTCATGCCTGTCGGCACCACGGTGCACAACGTCGAACTGCGTCCGGGCGGCGGTGGCAAAATGGCCCGCTCGGCCGGCATGGCCGTGCAGTTGGTAGCCAAGGAGGGCGAGTTCGCAACGTTGCGTCTGCCCTCCACCGAGATGCGCCGTGTGCAGATCGACTGCCGCGCCACGGTCGGCGAAGTCGGCCACAGCGACCACGATCAGATCGTCATCGGCAAGGCCGGCCGCAACCGTTGGAAGGGCGTTCGCCCGCAAACCCGCGGTGTCGCGATGAACCCGGTCGACCACCCCCTCGGCGGCGGCGAAGGCCGTACGTCGGGCGGTCGTCCGCCGGTATCACCCTGGGGTAAGCCGGAAGGCCGCACCCGCGACAAGACCAAGCCATCGCAGAAGTTGCTCGTGCGCCGCCGTCGCACGTCGAAGGGCCGGAGGT
>JBDSMK010000220.1:0-2762 GCA_039915905.1 Ilumatobacteraceae bacterium | reverse complement strand
CTCGATCGCCGGTTTGGCGTGGCTGGTCACCACCACCACGTGATCGACGCCGGCACCGATTGCTTCGTCGATGATCAGCTGCAGCGCGGGTACATCGAGGATCGGAAGCAGCTCCTTGGGTACCGCCTTGGTAGCGGGTAAGAACCTGGTGCCCATGCCGGCGGCGGGGATCAGTGCGGTGCGGACCTGCATGCTGGCGATGATACGGACCAACTCCCGAGCCTCGACGAAACGAGCCTGGACGAAACCGGCCCGGATGAAACGGAGCGCCGACGGTCGGGTAGGATTGGCACTCTAGAACAGAGACTGCTAATCGCCAGAGGTCGCCTTAAATGCCTACGTACGTCTACAAGTTCATCGATACCGGTGAAACCTTTGAAGTGCACCAAGAATTCACCGACGATGCGCTCACCGAAGCCGAGAACCCGGCTACAGGCAAGACGATGAGGGTCAAGAAGGTGTTCACGCCGGTTGGCGTGACGTTCAAGGGTGGCGGCTTCTACAAGACCGACAGCCGCGGCAAGACGTCGTCTACCCATTCCAATCACGCCAATTCGGAGTCGTCCACTCACTCCGATAGCACCAGCAGCAGCAGCAGCAGCGACTCAGGTTCGACCGGTACCGATTCGGGTTCGAAGTCGGACACTTCGTCGAGCTCCGCAGACTCGTCGAAGTCCGGCTCCAACGGCTCCGGATCCAGTGGTTCCGGCTCAAACGCGTCGAGCTCCGGCTCGAGCAGCTCCGGCTCGAACAGCTCCGGCTCGAGGAGCGACTCGGCCAAGTCGAGCGTCGCCGCCTCCTGAGCAGATAAAGTCCAGCGCACTTCCCCCAGTAGTAGGCCCACCCGATCGTGGGTCGGCGTCATCCGGATCGCCGCCAACGGCGACTAGGGGAGGTTCCCATGCAGTTGCTGCCCGCTGTTCGCCGAACGCTGGTCCGCCACCCGTTGCTCTACTGGTGTGCGGTAGTTGCGCTCGCAGTCGGCGTAGGCGCGGGCGTGGCCTCCACCCTGCGGCGAGTTGATGGCGCCCGCCGCTCATGGGGCGCGACCACCTCTGTATGGGTGGCCACCGCCGACGCCGAAGCCGGACAGCGGATCCACGTCGACCGCCGCGAATACCCGGAGGCGATGGTGCCGGCCGCCGCAGTGCTCGCCTCCCCGGCGGATGCGCTAGCTCGTCAACGGGTCAGCACCGGCGAGATCATCGTGTCCGGTGACGTCAGCAGCAGCGGTCTGGCCGGTTTGGTCCCGGCCGGCTACGTAGCAATGGCTGTACCGCAACGCCGGGCCACATATCTTTCCCCCGGTTACCGGGTCGTGGCCTACGCCGGAGCAGTTCGCCTAGCCGAAGGGACCGTGGTTGCTGCCGACGATGAGCAGGTGGTTGTCGCCGTGCTGATGAGCGACGCTGCTGTCCTCAGCGAAGCGATACCCCGGGGTACAGCGCTGCTCGCACTGGCCCCATAGCCGATAAACCGTCAATCGGCGGTCATGCTGGGGAGGATCCGTGCGGACCACGGGCGCGCCTTGTCCCAGTGATGGCCCACGACCCGGGCCTCACGCAGCTTGTCCAGGAAATCGGCCGGGCCGTCGAAATCGGGCATCTCGACGTACGCCGCGCCGAGTGCGGCGGGTACATGTGCATCGCTTCCGGCTCCTGCGGCGAGATGGAACTCGGCGGCGAACTGCGCCGCCCGTTCGTTGAGGCTGCGCAACGATGTCTTCGCGTTGAGCACCTCGACGGCGTCGATCAATCCGCGCTCGGCCAGGTCGCGTAACGACGGTTCGGCGAGGTTGCGGCGCATCGGATCGAACGGATGAGGTATGTACACCACACCGCCCTGCGCACGGATCTGACGTGCCGCGTCCAGCGGGGTGACGCCGACAGCGATCCGCTCCGTGAGGAACAACCCGATGATCTCGCCGGCGTGTGTCTTCAGTTCTTCGCCGATCACCACCCTGCACGACAACCTCGCGGACAGATCTGTGGCCCCGCGGATCGCGTTGTGGTCTGTGATGCACAGCACGTCGAGACCGCTGTCGACAACCGCCTGCTGCATCTCGTCGGGAGTGGTGGTGCTGTCGCCGCTCCACATCGTGTGACTGTGCAGATCCACCCGCACCCACCCTGGGATGTACGGCTCGGCCAGATGAGGATGCTGCTCCACGGCGACAGTACGGGCAGCGGGCACCAGCCGAACGTACCCGCGTACGCTGCCAATCGTGCGATCCAAGCGTATGACCGAACGCGCCGCGGCGGGCGCCGGCTGGACGACATGGCGCCCGCAACGCAAGCACACGATGCTCGTCACCGGCGGGTCCGGCTTCCTCGGCCGGCATCTCGCCGAAGCGGCCGGCGCGGCGGGCTGGGAGTGGATCGCTCCGCCGTCTCGGGCTCTCGACATCCGCGACCGCGAATTGGTGGTGCATCAGATCCGCGACTGGCGACCAAGTGTGATCGTGCACCTCGCCTACCGCCGCGACGACGCCAGGACGATCGTCGAGGGCAGTGCCAACGTGGCCGAGGCCGCAAAGGCTTGCCGGGCGCGGCTGATCCATCTCTCCACCGATGTGGTGTTCCGCGGTCGCGAAGCCGCATACGGCGAGGCCGACGCAGCCGACGCGGTGATCGACTACGGCCGCTGGAAGGCTGACGCCGAACGGCTCGTCGCCGCCGCCCATCCGACCGCGTTGATCCTGCGCACCTCGCTGCTGTACGGCACCAACCGGTTGGCGCCATTGCAGACCGACGTACGAGACC
>JBDSMK010000207.1:0-3903 GCA_039915905.1 Ilumatobacteraceae bacterium | reverse complement strand
AGCGAGGGCTCGGCCGGGTGGGCGAGCACACCGCTGAGCCCGGCCGACAAGCCCTGGAACGTTGAGCTGGCCGCCACCTTCTGAGAGCCTGTGATCAGTTGCGCCATATTGTCGTGGCGGGTGCTCAGCAGATAGGAGCCGAACGGTCGTCCGGCGACTGCCACCCAGGCACACCACGGCTGGCCCGTAGCGTCCGCGCATGCATCGCGTATCGCGCCAACCTGAGGCGCCAACACCCCGCTCTTTCCGGGCGCGGCCTCGAGTGCGACTCCGTAGATCAACATGATGTGCCTCCTCTGGTCGTCTGCGATCTGTAGACCATGCGATCATGAAGAGCCTGCTGTTACATCTCGGTGTCACCGTCGCGGCCAGGTGATGGTGCCGACGTCCGGACGAGCTCTATCGCTGCGACGATGTCGATTCGATCGGGGACGCCGTCGGTCGGCACCGGTGGGAGCCACGGGTTTCGATACCGATAGCCGAGGTCTCCGCGCCGCGTCGTGGTCGCGCCGATGATTGTCTCGACGATCGCGGTCTCGCCGCGATTTGCCGCTGCCGAAGCGATCAGCTCGAGGGCGTCGATGACGAGGAGTTCGAAGCCGTCTGCCCTGGCGATCGTCAGAAGCCTCCGTGCCTGTTGATCGACGACCTCAAAATCGCCCCGATAGGCGGCAAGTTGGGCTCGACAAGCATGGATTGTCCCCTTCGCGAACGGCGCCGGCTCCATCCGTTTCACGAGTCTTGCCGCGATCTCGGTGGCGCCGCGTGCCACTGGTTCACGACTGGCCGCCAGCGAGGCGGCGATGCACATCGGCCAGCCCTGGACGAACGCAACGGGCACTTGCGGTCCCAGTTCGATGAAGTCCTCGGCGAGATCGGCCGCGCGTCCGATGTCGTCATCGAGAAGAGAACTGGCACAACCTATGAGCGGTGCCGTGTAGGCCAGTATCGGAATCGTCGCCCGACGCGACCATCGCAGCGCGCGTTCCATGCTGTCGGAATCTCCTGTCGACAGGGCCACCTGCGCCAAAGCGACCGCTGCAGTCAGCGCGAACACTGACCCGGTCGGAACGTCACATTCGCCTCGCCTCGTTGCGTTTGCGAGGTCACCTCGCAGGGCGTCGGCGACGATTGCCGCGGCATATCCGTTTCCGATCGTCTCGACGGCGAAGGCCGTGTGGTGGCGACGAGTCAGCCGGCGCAACTCTCGCAGCCATCGCTCCGATTCATCCAACCGCCCGACGAGAGCAAGCATGTACGAGGCGAACCCTCCATATATCGACAACTCCGCGTCGTCGCCTCGTTCCAACGCTCCACGGACGTACGACAGGATCGGTTTCATCTGTCCGCTGTACGCCGGGATCATCGCCGCACCCCGCTCAATCCAACCTCTCGCCCGCAAGCTGTCGTCGGGCAGCAGGCTCATCACCTTCTCAGAAAGACCTTCGATCACCAGTGACTGGCTCGTCGCCCACGACATCAGCGCCGCGACCGCTGCAGCCCATTCGCCGTCGGCGACGCCGCGCCGGTCGAACGACATCAGCCACTCCCAAGTCGCAGTAGTCGCCGCTGTAGACGCCAGGGCGCTCCACAGCGAACCCAGTCCGACGCATATCTGCAGCGCCAGTTCGGGTGCATTCGGGCGGGCCCAGGCCAACGCCTCGACGACGTCGGGCATTTCGAGCGAGAACCGCTTGCCCCCGATACCGCGAAGTCCCTCGCCGACCTCGGTACACCATGCGGCGAAGTACTTTGCGTGGGCGACCCGCACGCTGAGGCGTTCGGCGACCTCCAGCTCGAGGTCGCCACAGAACTGCTTCACCGTCTCGAGCATCCGATAGCGCTCGCTACCTTCGTCGAGTTGCAGCAGGCTCGCGTCGACAAATCGATCGAGGGTTGCCGCCACCGCAGCGAGGTCGTCGGACGATGCTGCCACCGCGAGGGCGGCCTCACGAGTGAACGAGGAGCGAAACGCCGCGAGTCGAGCCAGAACGGGCCGATCGGCATCGGTCAGTAGATCGAAGCTCCACGCGATCGACGCTCGCAGCGTGGCGTGTCTCGGGGACGTCGATCCTCGCTGAAGTCTCGGCCAATTGGTGATCCCTGCAATTGCGCGAGCGACCTCCGAGATGGGCGACGTACGAACTTGTGCCGCTGCCAACTCGATCGCCAACGGCAAACCGTCGACACTGGTGCAGATGGTCTCGATGTGGCTCAACACGTCGCGATCCACCACCAGACCGGGACGACCGGAGCGGACGCGTTCGAGGAAAAGGGTGACTGCGTCGAACTCAGCAAGCCCCTCGAAGGTCAGCGCGACACCGGGCGGAGGTAGCGAAAGGGAGGGGACGTGCCAGATCAACTCTCCCTCGGCACGGAGCACTTGCCGACTGGTGGTCATGATCCGAAGATTCGGGCATGCCGACAGGAGCCGATCGAGCAACTCGACCGTCGCGTCGACCACATGCTCGGCGTTGTCAAGCACCAACAGTGTGGATCGACCACCGCCAAGACGTTCGAGCAAGCCTCGTGCCGGGTCCGGTCCAGCATCGACGACTCGGGCGACGTGTTCGGCCATTTCCGACCCGTCGCTGATGAGTGTCAGGTTGACCCACCAGATATCGTCGAATCGATCGTCGACGGCACCCGCAGCGACGTGCAACGCCAGCCTCGTCTTGCCGCATCCGCCGGAACCGGTGAGCGTGACCAACCTGTGCCTGCGGATGAGATCGGCGACCTCCACGGCCTCGGACACGCGGCCGACGAATGAGCTCACCTCTGCTGGCAGGTTGTGGCGAACCATTGGCGGCGCCGCATCGGCGGCGATCGAGCGGTCCAATGCAACGATTTCCGCTCCTGGCTCGGTGCCAATGTCGTCCAACAGGAGCATGCGATACGCCTGGAACTCGCGCAGTGCGTCGGTCCGGCGGCCGGCCTGGGCAAGACCGCGCATCAGTAAGCCGCGAGGGCGGTCTCGATACGGATGTGCGGCGATCAGCGGGTGGAGTTGCGTGATCGCCCACGCGTGATCGCCCGCCTCGAGAAGCCATGCAATACGTGCTTCCACCGCCGCGGCGTGGAGTTCCGTGAGTCGCTGCACCTCTACATGCGCCCACGCCTCGTCAGCGAACTCCTCATACGGCACGCCTCGCCACAAAGTGATCGCCGCATCGAGATCGGAACGCGCCGCTTGTCCAATCCCTGCCAGACCGCGCTGCACGAGACGCTCGAACTCGACCGAGTCGACGTCGGCGCGCAGTTGATAACCCCCCGGAGCGCTCGCCAGCGTGTCCCCACCGATGATCTTGCGCAACCTACTCACCGACGTGCGCAATCCACCAGGCGTCAAGTCGAGCGAACGCTCCAGCACCGACGAGCGCATCACCGTCCAAGGATGGATGCAGACCGCGCTAAGCAGACGCCGTTGGGCCGCGCTGGCCAGAACCAGGTCTTTCCCTCCGGCCACCTCGATGACCAGCGGTCCGAGCACGCGGCAAGCTGCCAAGGTCCCTAACCTCCGCTGCTGAGACTACGCGTCCGTTGGTATCCGTTGAACCGGTCGGTGGTTGTATCGGGGAGTCGTCAGCTGGGGAGGTGGTGCCAGGGGGCTCGGGGTGATGCTGCGCCGGGTGCGGTAAGCACCTCGTAGCTGTCGCCGGTGACCAGGATCGTGTGCTCGAACTGGGCGGTCCGCTTGCCGTCGGCGGTGATCGCGGTCCAGTCGTCATCGAAGACCATCTTGTGCTGCCAAGTGCCCAACGTGATCATCGGTTCGATGGTGAACGTCATTCCCGGGCGCATGATCATGCTTGCCCGCTCGTCGTAGTAGTGCAGCACCTGGATGTCACCGTGGAACAGCTCGCCGATGCTGTGTCCGATGAACGCGCGCACCACTCCGTAGTG
>JBDSMK010000176.1:0-10718 GCA_039915905.1 Ilumatobacteraceae bacterium | reverse complement strand
CAAAAGGCGAGGAACAGGACCACCGCCTCCAGCGCCTGCCGGCGATGATGGAGGACGTGCGCCGCGCCGGGAGCGGCGAACACCAGTACGTTCTTGACCCACTGCTTCGGACGAGCCTCGCGGACCGCAGCGCGACCGAATGCAAGGCTCATCCGATGATTCCGGTGGCCGGCACAGCGGAGATCGTGGTGTGGCGCACCCACACGGGGTGGGTGGCCAAGTCGAGCAGCTCGCGGTCACCTGAGCTGTCCCCATAGGCCCAGAGCTCGGCATCGTCGAGAGCGTTTGCCCGTCGCCAGTCCCCCAATCGTCGGGCCTTCTCCGCACCACGGCAATTGCCGCTGACCAGCGTCTCGCCGAACCGCCCGTCCACCTCGCTCACGTCGGCGCACAGCACCCCGTCGACGCCGAGGAGGGCGCCCAACGGCCGCAGGTAGGGGCCCAGCGATGCGGACACCAACACGATGTGGTGGCCTGACCGCTGGTGCCAGTGAAGCCTGGCGAGAACGTCGGCACGCAGCCGGCGCTGGTGCACCTCTGTGGCGAACTCTGCGCCGCACGCATCCACATCACTCACCGTGCGGCCACGAAGCACACCACCGACGAATATCTGCTTCAACGCGTCACGATCGCGGCGAATGCCTGCAACCAGCGTTGCACCTGGACGGCGCATTGCCGCCTTCAGCATCGCCCGGCGTCCACCGAGCCTTCGCAGGAACGGAGCCACGCAATCGCTCTTGGTCAACGTACCGTCGACGTCGAAAGCCGCAAGCACGCGAGCATTTGCTGCACCGCCTCCCAAGAGACCGCTGACCTCCTCCGCAGGCACGTTCTGGTCGGCGTTCATCGCAGACCCTCGAGCATCGCCCAGAAGCCAGGCCAGCTCTTCGAGACCACATCAGGGTCGTCGACACAGATGCCTTCGCAGCGCATTGCGAGCACCGCGAAGGCCATCGCCAGGCGGTGGTCATGATGAGTCGCCAGGCGAGCCGGACTCAGTTCGCCCGGTTCGATGCGCAGACCGTCAGACAGTTCCACAGCTCCTACCCCGACCACTCGCAACCCCCTGCACAGATCACCGATGCGGTCACTCTCCTTGCCACGGATGAAGCCCACACCGGTGATCGTGGTCGGCGAGTCGGCACATGCCGCGACCACCGCGACGGACGGAACGAGATCGGAGACATCGGCCATGTCGATTTCGATGCCATGCAACGCACCGTTGCGTTGCACGACCGTGCCGGCAGCGTCGCGGCTGGTCTCACATCCCATGCGGGCGAGGATCTCGGCAAACACGGCATCGCCTTGCAGCGACGCATCGGTGAGCCCGACGACATGCACCCGGCCGCCACAGATCGCGGCCGCGGCAAGTGGGTAGCTTGCCGAACTGGCATCGGGTTCGATCTCGAACGATCGTGGCGTGTAGCCACCAGCGCCTACATGTACCTCGTGGTCACCGAGACGCACCTCGCCGGCACCGAACGCGCCCATCACAGCGGCCGTGATCGAAACGTACGGGCGCGACACCAGCGGACTGGTCAGCTCGATTCGCAGTCCACTGGACAGGCATGGGGCGATCAGCATCAGCGCCGAGATGTACTGGCTGCTGACATCGCCGGACACCGCAACGCGGGACTGGCCCGCCGTAACCGGTCCGCAGATCGTGACCGGCAGATGGCCGACAGCACCGTCCGCTGTCACCCGTGCGCCGATCGACCTGAGCGCATCGTGCAACGGGCCCATCGGGCGGCGACGCAGGGCATCTCGACCGTCGATCGTGTATGGCCCGGCACCGAGCGCAGCGACAGCTGTGAGAAACCGTGAAGTCGTGCCTGCCAGGCGGGCATCGAGTGTCAGCGGTCCAGGTTTCATACGCTTCAGACCGCCGCGCACGCTTGTCACACCACCGTCTCGACTCACATCGAAACCAAGCCGCTGGAGGAGCACGGCCATCGCCGCGCTGTCGTCACCATCTGGTACACCGAGCAACTGCGATTCACCCGGCGCTAGCGCCGCGCAGACCATCGCCCGGTTCGCCACACTCTTCGAACCTGGAACGGTCACCCGCGCATCGAGCGGACCGCGCTGGGCGCCGACAGGTATCGCGCCCATCAGGCCAACCGCTGAACGGCGGGACGGAAGCCACGGGCGATCAGCCCGCCGCGATACAACTCGCTGCGACCGGCGTCGACCAGCACCACCACAACGCCCTTGTTGCCCTCCACGCTGTGGACGACTTCGAAGCTGGCTATGTTCACGCCGAGCTCGGCGGCCAGCGTGAAGATCTCCGCGGCAGAGCCCGGACGGTCGGGCACAGGAATGCGCACCTCGGCCAACTCGTCGGGCTGGTTCACTCGAATAGGCAAGTTCGCGCGAGCCACCCTGGCCCGCTCGAGCCGCTTGTTCAGTCCAGCGCGATCGTCGTTGTCGACCACCGCGCGCATCTCCCTCAACCCGTCGATCAGCCCGTCGAGCGCCGAGAGGATCGCAGGGCGGTTCTGGGCGCAGATGTCGAGCCAGATCGCGGGATGCCCGGAGGCGATGCGGGTCATGTCGCGGAACCCGCCGGCAGCCAGTCGCAGCAGAGCAGCGTGCTCCTCGGCACGGTCACTGGCCAGGCCCATCAACGTCGCCGCCGTGAGGTGCGGCACGTGGCTGATCACCGCGACAACCTGGTCGTGCCTCTCGGGAAGCAGAGCGACAACATCGGCGCCTAGATCAGCGACCACCGCGGCGACGTCGCTGAACGTGTCGTCGGCGGTGGTGGTTGAAGGGGTGAGCACCCACACGGCCCCGGCGAACATCTCTGCATCGGCACCGTCGAGACCTTCCAGTTCGCTACCCGCCATTGGATGACCACCCACGAACCTTGGATCATCCACAGCAGCAACGATGGCAGCCTTCACCCCACCGACGTCGGTGACCAGACCGCTGGTCTCGGCAAGAGCCCGCTTGGCCTGATCGGCAACCGCCAGCACAGGGGTCGCTATGAACGTGATCTCGGCGGCATGGTCTAGACCGACGGCATCGATCACCCCGAGAGCGACGGCACGGTCGATCACCCCAGGATCGATGTCGTCGCCGGTCACATGCCAGCCATGGCCGCGCAGCGCCAGGGCGATGGAACCGCCGATGAGGCCAAGGCCATCCACGTTGGCGCGCCGCAGCGCGGTCGAATTGCTCGGCGTCACGGCCGGTCAGGCTACCCGTCGCTCGGCTCGGCGCGAGGAGCAGATCGGTCGCGTCGCTCGCGACGGGTGCGCGGGACCGTGCTCGTCACCAGACGCTGGATCTCCTCCGCGGCGATCTCACGCCAGGTCCCCGGCAGCAGATCCGCATCACGCAGCGTGCCGATGCGTACCCGCACCAGGCGGCGAACCGGGTGGCCGACCGTCTCGCACATCCTTCGGATCTGTCGGTTGCGCCCCTCGTGAATGGTCAGTCGCAAGACGCCCGGCGCCGGCTGCGAGACCTTTGCGGGAGCGGTGATGCCGTCGTCGAGTTGCACTCCCTCGCGGAGGCGACGCAGCGCTCCACCACCGACGACGCCTTCGACCTCGGCGAGGTACTCCTTCTCCACACCATGGCTTGGATGGGCCAGTCGGTTGGCCAGATCACCATCGTTGGTCAGCATCAACAGACCCTCAGTTGGCACATCGAGGCGCCCCACCGGGTACACCCGGGGATGATCCGGCACCATCTCGACCACCGTCGGTCGACCCTGCGGATCGTGAGCCGTGGTGACCACCCCAGCCGGCTTGTTCAACAGGTAGTAGACCAGCCCGGGGCGTACGCCGATCGGTAGGCCATCCACCTGCACAGCATCGTGCTCCACATCCACACGACGCCCGAGCACCGCGACCTCACCGTTGACCGTTGCCCGGCCGGCGGCAATCAACTCCTCGCAAACGCGCCGGCTCCCCCAGCCACGCACTGCAAGCACCTTCTGTAGCCGCTCGCCTGTTTCTGATGGTCGGGTCTGGTCTCCGCTTGGTTCGCCCGGTTCGTTTGGTTTTGGGGCGTTATCGGCTTGCCATTGTTCCCACAGCGGCGGTTCGTACTGCTCAGGTTGCGGCATTGGTTGGTGGGTCCTCGACTCGCAGGCCGTGTTCCAAAGCCTCGATGACTTCGGCTCCGGGGACGAATTCAGCGATCGGAGGAAGGTCACGAAGCGAATCGAGCCCCAACTTCTCCAGGAACGCCGCTGTCGTGCCGAACAACACAGCCTGCCCGGGGCCGTTGTCACGACCCACTTCAGCGACGTAGCCGCGGGCCTGCAACGTCCGCAGCACCCCGTCCGGGTCCACCCCGCGGATCGAGGCAATCTGGGCACGAGACAACGGCTGCTTGTAGGCCACGATCGCCAGCGTCTCCAGCGCCGCGCCACTCATCCGCGAACGCTGGCCATCGAGCAGGAAACGCTCGACGTAGGGCGACTGATCAGCATGGCTCTGATAGCGGTAACCGCCTGCCACCTTGGTCAGGGTGAACCCATGGCCACCTGCCTCGTAGGAACGCGACAGCGCCGTGCACATCCGCTCGATCCGCTCGGTCGGCACCTCTAGCAACTGGGCTAACAAGTCAGCCGGCACCGGCTCTACGGCGACCATCACGATGGCCTCGATCGCCCGCACCGTGTCCAGGTCCGAGTCCCGCGGCGGCTCCGAGTCGGACCCTCCGGCTGCAAAATCGGAGTGTCCTGCGACGTCACTCACTCGGTCAACCTTCGTACTCGTCGAGTGCGATCGAGCCGGCCGCAACCGGCTCCATGCCACCGGTCCAAAGGACATCGATGTCACCGAAGCGTTGGCCTTGATCCAGCTCCACCATGCCTTGCTTGAACAGTTCCAAGAGCGCCAGGAAGCGCACGATCACCTCCAGCCGCTCGACTAGTCCGCTGGTCAGCCGACGAAAAGAGATGCGCCCCACTCGAGGCAACTCATCGACCAGTTCGGCGAGCGCATCGGCGACGCTTGCTCGAACTGGCGCAACGTGGAACAGATCGATCCGTGGCACAACCCTGGGCGTCACGGCGCGCATGTAAGCGGCGTGCAGTCGGTGCCCGGTGACGCCTGACATCATGTCCGGCAACAGATCGTCAAAGCGGTCGTCGGGACCGGCCGAACGGGCGAAACAGCGATCGGCGTCGTCTGCCAGGCGGTTGAAAACAGTGGCAACATCCTTGAACGTCTTGCACTCCAGCAGGCGGGCCAGCAGCAGATCGCGCTCCTCCCACAACGCCAGTTCGTCGTCGAGGTCGACGTCGTCGCGACCCGGGAGCAGGCGGCGCACCTTCAGTTCGACCAGCGTGGCGGCGATCAGCAGGAACTCCGTGGCAACATCGAGATCGATGGCCTGCAGGCGCTCGATCTCTGCCAGGTACGCGTCGACGATCTTGCTCAACGACACCTCGTAGATGTCGACCTGCTCGCGCAAGATGAGATGCAACAGAAGATCGAAAGGTCCCTCGAACACGGGGGTTGTTACATCGACCGACATCTGTTCTCAGTGTACGTCTATGCCCCGTCGAGCACCGGTATATGAAGCCGTGGCGACGACGTCGACGGTTAGCCTCGCTGGTCGTGACCCGCGTGCTCTCCTGCATCCAACCGACCGGCGACGTCCACCTGGGCAACTACCTCGGGGCATTGCGCAACTGGGTCAGCGGTCAGGCAGAGGCCGACGTCTTCCACGGCATCGTCGACCTGCATGCACTTACCGTGATCGACACGCCTGGGCTGATCGGCACGGCCACCGTGCAACTTGCCGCAATCCTCTTCGCAGTTGGACTCGACCCTGACGTGGCCACCGTGTTCGTCCAGAGCCACGTGGTCGAGCATTCGCAGCTGGCGTGGGTGATGGAGTGCACCGCAAGCTTCGGTGAGCTGACCAGGATGACCCAGTTCAAAGACAAGGCGGCACGCCACGAATCAGACTTCGTCTCCGCCGGCCTGTTCACCTATCCGACGTTGATGGCCGCCGACATCTTGCTGTACGACGCCAACGAGGTACCCGTCGGAGACGATCAACGGCAGCACCTGGAGATCACCCGCGATCTGGCCACCCGCTTCAACCACCGGTTCGGCAACACGTTCGTGGTCCCCCGCGCGGTGCATCCCAAGGCCGGGGCGCGGGTGATGGACCTGCAGGATCCGACATCGAAGATGAGCAAATCAGCCATCACCGACGCCGGGCTGGTGTCGCTTCTGGAAGACCCCGCTGCAATCGTCAAGAAGTTCAAACGGGCCGTAACAGACAGCGAGTCTGAGGTGCGCTTCGATCGGAGTGCGAAGCCAGGTGTCAGCAACCTGCTCGAGATCCTGGCCGCATGCACTGGCGCCGACCCCTCCGACCTGGCCAACCGCTACTCCCAGTACGGCCCGCTCAAGGCCGACGCCGGGGAGGCCGTAGTGGAGTTGCTGCGGCCGATCCAGCAGCGCTACCAGCAGTTGATCGACGATCCGGGCGAGCTCACGGCGCTGCTGCGCAAGGGGGCCACGAAGGCCACAGCCGTCGCTGCCGTCACGCTCGAACGGGCGTACAGCGCGATTGGCTTCCTACCCGGATGACGGCGTCGCCGCCGCGCTGAGGTTGGTGAGATACCGCACCCGCATCTGCATGAACGGCCGCTCGATGACCAGATACGTCAGCGTGGACAGCGCCGCCGTCGCAGGGATGATGACCAACGCGGTCACCAGCAACGCATTGCGCAACGGATCATCGGCCAGATGCGGAGTGTGCTTGGCGATCAGCACCACCAGCGCATAGTGCAGCAGATAGGCGGAGTAGCTGATCACGCCGGACCACGCTGCGGTCCTCCCGACACGTCCCGTCCACCGAGCCGACGCCTGCAGGTAGGCCCACACCAACGAGCCCCACAGCAGTCCTTCGATCAACGGCCATACCGATTTCCAGGCCGCCGTCGCCAGCCAACCACCGTTGCGGTTGTAGACGAATATCCCGATCAGCAAGGCCGCGCCGGCCGCCAGCAGCACGCCGCCGCGGGCCAACCGCCCGAGCACCACCGGACGGCGAACGACCACCCACCCGACCAGCATCCCGACTACGAACTGGTCGAGCCGGCCAAGAATCGTCCAGTAGGCCAGATCGCGGATGTTGGTCGCATTCAGCCCTGCGCTGACCAGCCGCAACGCGTTCATCACGGCCAGCAGGCCGAGAAGGTACAGCGGGCCCGACGTGCGCAGGAAGCGAATCAGGAACGGGAAGATCAAATAGAAGGTGAACTCCACGCTGATGGTCCACAGCAACGCCCCGAACGCCCCGAGGTCGGCAACGGCCAGCGGCGGTGTGGCGTGCAACGTCAGGTAGGGCAACACCCCGCTCAGGCTGTAGGCCTTCGGTGTGGTGTATATCGCGACAGTAAGCACCAGCAAGTACATCGGAGCGATGCGCAGCAACCTGTTCTTGATGAACGGCCGGTAGTGCACCTCACGATCGAGCGCGCCGTAGGTGAAGATGAATCCGCTGAGCACCATGAACAAGGCCACGGCGGTATGGCCCTCGTAGATCAACGCAGCCAGCGGGTTGCCGGCCAGTGGCCACAACCGGCCGGAGATCTGTTGCACACCGTGGTAGACGATTATCAGGATCACGGCGAGGCCGCGCAGATGGTCGACACCGACCACATAACGCACGTTCTTGCTTCGGGATACAGCCGTGGCGCCGGACACAGATCAGCGACAGTAGACGCAACGCTCGTGCCGGGAAGCAATCACTGATGCCGGCTACACGGCCAGTTGCGGCGTCAGGCTGTTCAGATGTCGTCGGCGGCGCGCAGCACCGCCGATAGCGGGTGATCGCCGCCGGCCAACGCCAGCGTGGCCGCGCTGGAACCTGCTGCGGTGAGCATCTCCAGGCCGATCCGCTCGTGCTCGTGGTATCGACGCATCCGTGCGGTGCGCGGCCCCACCACCGTGGCCACGACTCGCATCGCCGTGCCGAGGCCGGAATCGACCTTGCCGACGTCGTGCAGCAGCGCCGCAGCCATCTCGTCGCGACCTGCCGGCACAAGGTTGGCAAACCGACGGGCTACGAGCACCGAGTGGCTCCGATCGATCGGCGTCATCCTGGTCCAAAGAGCCTGCTCGCCCGGCAGCAGCAGCGACTGCGCCCACGCCTCGTCGTCGTCGGTGGGGCCTCGGCCGGACAAGGAACCAGCGAAGCGTCGCACCAGATGGCCGACGTGGTGCCGGGCGGCGCCGAGCGAGCTCATCGGCCGGCCCGTCGCGCCCGAGGATGGGCAGCGCGGTAGACCTCGAACAACCGCTCCTGGCTGACCCGGGTATACACCTGCGTCGTCGAGATCGAGGCGTGTCCGAGCAGCTCCTGCACCACCCGCAGGTCGGCACCGTGGTCGAGGAGGTGCGTGGCGCACGAGTGCCGCAGCACGTGAGGCGACAACCGCGCCGCCGGTATCCCTGCTGCCGCGCCGTACTTCTTGACCGCTGTCCATCCAGCTTGCCGCGACAACCTGGAGCCGCGCACGTTGAGGAAGACCGCCTCGGAATCACCCCTCCGGGCCCAGCGCAACGGTCGCAACGCGTCGCGTCCTGCCGGACCAGGCTCGAGCCAATCCGCCAGCGCCCGACCGGCAGCCCGGCCGAACGGAACGATGCGCTCCTTCGATCCTTTGCCGAACAGGCGCACCAGACCGGCATCGGCATCGATATCGCCGAGCGACAGACCGCAGGCCTCGGAGATGCGTGCCCCGGTGGCGTACAACAGCTCCAGTAGAGCGCGATCGCGTGTTGCCACCGGGCTCGCCCCCAATATCGCGTCGAGCAAGCTGAGCACCTCTGCCTCACTCAGCGGCTTGGGTATCCCGGCGGGAACTCGTACGCCGTCGACGTCAGCGGTCGGGTCGTCGTTGCGTAGACCTTCGGATACCAGAAAGCGGTGCAGCATTCGTATTGCCGCCAGCTGGCGGGCCACCGACGCCGGAGCGGCTCCGTCGCCACGGCGGACCCCGACGAACGCGTCCAGATCCTCGCGCCTGACGGTCTGAAGCGTGCACTCACGTTTGACAAGCCACGCGCAGTAGCCGTCGAGGTCACGTCGGTAGGCGGCCAAGGTGTTGACAGAGCGTCCCCGCTCGGTGGCCATCCAGGTTAGGAACTCCTCCGCGTCGAGCGGAAGTGCCGCGGTCACCGCAGGTCGACCGAACCGATCGGACCGTCGCCCTCGCGCAGTCGTCGTTCCACCAGCATCAGCCCGATGATCGTCTTGGCATCGCGGATCTCTCCGGTGGTCACCATCCGCATCGCCTCGGCCAATGGAACGTGCAGCACTTGCATGTCCTCCTCCTCCGGGCCGTGTAGGTCGCGTTCGACGGAGCTCAGTTCGGTGGCGAGGTACAGGTACAGCACGGAGTCGGTCATTCCTGCAGATGGGTAGAAGTCCAGCAGCGGATCGAGTCGACCGGCGCGCAGCCCGGCCTCCTCGATCAGCTCGCGGGCGATCGTCGAGGCCAGCGACTCACCGGGCACATCACGCATTCCGGCCGGGATCTCGACGACGTAGTCGTCCACGGAGGGACGGTACTGGCGCACCAGTACCACCACCGGCTCGCCTTCTGCGTCGAACAGCAGCGGCACTGCCGCCACGGCGCCCGGTGAGCGCACGATGTCACGCTGGAACGCCTGCCCGTCCGGGGCCTCGAACGAGCCGACCGCTACGTGCCACACGTGTCCCTGGTGGACCAGCCGATCACCGAGGTGTCGAAAGCCCACCGGAACAGTCATGCCACCGACTGACGGTCGACTTCGAAGTCGTCGGCCACGCCGACCCCGGCTGCCCTTGCCGAGCGCAAAGCCAGGGCGGCACCAACCAGATCGCGAAACAGCGGGTGCGGCCGATCCGGCCGGCTCTTGAACTCCGGGTGGGCTTGAGTGCCGACCCAGAACGGGTGGCCGGTTAGCTCGATGAACTCGACCAGCCTGCGATCGGGCGACATCCCGCTGCAGCGCAATCCGGCCGATTCCAGCTTCGGCTTCCACTGCGCGCTGAGCTCGTAGCGGTGACGGTGCCGTTCGGAAACCACCGCTTCGCCGTACGAGCGGGCGACGATGCTGTCGCTTTCGAGGATCGCGTAGAACGCACCGAGCCGCTGGGTGCCACCCTTGTCGGTGACCTCTCGCTGGTCATGCATCAGATCGATCACCCGATGAGGCGTGCTCGGGTCCATCTCGGTCGAGTTCGCCCCGACGAGTCCGAGCACGTTACGGGCGAATTCGACAGTCATCGCCTGCAAGCCGAGGCAAAGTCCGAGGCACGGGATTCCCTGCTCGCGGGTGTAACCCGCGGCGGCGATCTTGCCTTCGAATCCACGCTGACCGAAGCCACCCGGAATCACTACGCCGTCCAATTCGGCAAGTCGGCCGGCCGCCAGCAAACCTTCGACATCCTCCGCCTGGATCCAGTCGATCTCGACCTTCGCGCCGTGATGGAACCCGGCGTGCTTGAGACTCTCGACCACTGACAGGTAGGCATCGGGCAACTGCACGTACTTGCCGATCAACCCGATGCGCACCGGGATCGTGGCGGCCTCGACCTTGGCCACGACCCGTTCCCACGGTGCCAGGTCCACCGGCCGGTCGATCTTCAAAACCGAGCAGACGGTGTCGTCGAGGCCCTCGTCGTGCAGCACCAATGGGAGCTCGTAGATGTTCGCCACATCGGCGGCATTGACCACGGCGCGC
>JBDSMK010000080.1:0-9737 GCA_039915905.1 Ilumatobacteraceae bacterium | reverse complement strand
GCAGCCCACGCATGCAGCCGAGCAGTCCTCGGTTACCGGAATCGCTCCAACGCACGTATCCCGACCCGGTCCATCCATTGGCGCGCAACGCATCCAGCCCACGGTGGTAGCCGACGCGATATGCCGCGTATCGCTCGATGTCATCGCGACCGCAATCGCCGAGCGCGCGCCATCCGGCCAAAGACCTCGGATTGGCTGCCACCAGAGCGGCAACCGCCGTGCGACGCGAGTCGGCCTGGCCGGTAAGCGCCTCATCCAGTGCGTCGAGCAGCGACTGTGACTCGGGGGGCAGCACAGTGGAAGGTGGCCCCTGAGCGGTCAGCTGAACTGGCAGGTCGGTCATCGCCGGAGCGTACCCGTCGGCATCAGTGTCCACCCTCCGATCGACGCCATCCACCGATCGACCCCATCCACCGATCGATGCCATCCCCGATCGACGTCATCCACCGATCGACGTCATCGTTCGACCGGGGTGGACCTCGAATTCGGCTGACGTCGATCGGAGCTCAGGCCGCTCACGGCAACTACGAGATCAGACTCGGACCGTGAAGATCACCCAGCCACTGCGGCAGGCAGGTCTATCGTGCGGGGATGCTCTCGCTGACCGTCGACACAGTGAAGAACGCGGCCATCGTCGTGGTAGTGGTGCTGGCGGTGCTCGCCATCGTCGCGGCATCCCTGATCCGCAAGGTCGTAGCCAAATTGATCGTGGTCGCGCTCGTCGTCATCATCGGCGTGGCGGTGTGGAGCCAGCGTTCATCACTGCAGAACTGCGCCACCAGAGCAAAGGATCGCGCCGCGCTCGGCGACAAGGCCAGCGTGGTGTGTTCCTTCTTCGGTCAGTCCGTGACCGTTCCCACCGGATGATCAGGTAGCCCGCGTTTTAGACCACCCGTGCGTCGGCTAGACGCCCCGCGGTTCGAAGAACTGGCGGATCAGCGGCTCGTAATGCTCCAACGGGTTGCTCACGTAGTCGCTGTCGAACGCAGTCTGGTCGTACTTCTCGCAGAACTCCGCGGCGTACTCCCAGTACGGCGATTCGCGGTACTGGTCGCGGGTGTTGCGATCCGAACCGAGGTGATGCCAGAAGTAGTACCCCTGGAAGATGCCGTGGTGCTCGACCATCCAGTGGTTGGCCTCCGACACGAACGGTTTGACTATCGCCGCGGCGATCGCCGGATGATTGAACGGCGCAAGTGTGTCGCCGATGTCGTGCAACAGGGCGCACAGCACATACTCGTCATCACGACCGTCGCGTTCGGCTCGGGTGGCTGTCTGCAGGCTGTGCTGCAACCGGCTGACCGGAAAGCCGCCATGGTCTCGGGCAAGCATCTTCAGTTGCACGATGATGTTCTCCGTGGCCATCGACTGGGTTGCGGCGAAGTTGCTGCCGATGATCTCCCAGTCCTGCTTGGTGGACTCGGCGAACGTCTTGAACTCCGCACGCCGGCCGTGTTCGACCTCGCGATCGGTGACCTCCGGACGGTAGATCGTGTTGTGCTCGGCAATGCTCATGATTCCTCCCAGGACACGATCGAGGTTACTACCGCAAGTCTGCATCGGCGATCACCGCGCGGACCTCCGCCTCCGTGGTCTGCTCGGCGAACGCGTCGACGATCCAGGTAGCGCCGAGTTCGCGCCACGGCTGCATCGGTGACCCGGGACGGACCATCGCAACCAGATCGAATCCATCGAGCGAGCCGCGGCGGGCCTCGATCGCCGACATCATCCTGGCCGCCTCGTCGACATCGCAGTTCGGCACCACGCCGTCCCACCGCGCAGCTCGGCGCATTGGCCCCGTCCGTGCCGTATTGGCACCGACCCACACCGGGATGCGCTGCTGCACCGGCACCGGTGTGAAGGTGACACCTTCGGCGACGAAGTGCGCGCCGCGATGGTGCACCTCGCGCCCGGACCACAGCGCTGCGACTACCTCCAGCGCCTCGTCGAGACGCTCGGCCATCACCTTGACTTCGTTGCTATCTCCGAACCCGCTGAGCTCCAATGAATGATCCACCCCGAGCCCCACTCCGACGATCAATCGTCCGCCGCTGAGGTGATCGAGGCTCACCGTCTCCCTTGCGAACTTCTGCGGTCGGCGGCGCGTCAACGGTGTGACCAGTGCACCGAAGCGCACCCGCTGCGTACGTTCGGCGATCACCGTCAACGCCACTGTTGTATCGACGGCGTCCAGTCGCTTGGCAGGTAGTCGACCGAGGTGGTCCCAGATGAACACGCCGTCGTAACCCGCCTCCTCGGCGTGGACTGCGAGGTCCCCGAGCAAGCCTGGGTCAGCCAATTCGCCATACGGGGCGATGTCGACGCCACGGCGGACAACGGTCGCGGTCACCACTGGCTCCACGGTGGACCAACGGCCTCGATCAACGGTTCGACGGTCATGCTCGCGAACAGATCGGCGTCGCTCATCGGCGCGCCGTGACCACAGCCGGCCAACTCCACCACTGTCGCCCCCCGAATCTCGGCGGCCGCATCGCGCATCGCGCGCTGATGATGTGGGGCACCACGACTCCCGAATCCGAGCACCACCGGCACGACGACGTCCTCAGGTACCCACGGCGGATTGAGCCGCAGATCGCTCAGTTCTCCGACGAGGGCGGCTCCCTCCCCGCGGCGCGCGGCGCGGGTCTTGTCGGGGAGCGACTCCCACTTGGCATCGCCGACCAGGCGCCGCATGAACCGCTCGGCAGCCTCACTGGCCGGTTCGGGAGCCTGCACCGCCTGCGATCCAGCCGTGGTGGTCGGCCACCAGCGCTGCCAAGACAGCGGCGTCTCGTACACCGCCACGCCGCGAACAAGATCGGGCCGGGCCGCCGCGGCGGCAAGGGCGATGTTGCCACCGAAGCTGTGTCCGACGACCAATGCCTGACGGCCGCCTATCAACCCGAACAGATCAACCACCTGACTGGCAACATCGAACGGCCCGGCATGGGGAGTAGATCGTCCGTACCCGCGTCGGTCGTAGCGCAGCACCCTGAAACGCCTGTCGAGTCGGCGACTCAATCGCAGCATCCCTGCGGAACGATCCATCGAACCATGCACGAGCGCAATCAGCGGGCGCGTCGCGTCGCCTGCTTCCTCACACCAGATCGCCGCGTCGACGATGCCCGTAGTTGTCACGAGACACAGACGATACGCAGCACGTCGGTGCTCGCACCACTGGGCCGGTCGGGTGCACCGGCGAGCACCAGCACCACTTGGCCGGAGTGGATGTGGCCGTTCAGGACCGCCGTCTCGACAGCGAACCAGACCATCTCGTCGGTGGAGTCCGAGGTACCGACCTGCAGCGGCGTGACACCCCACGACAGAGCCATCGCCCGCACAGTCGCCGGATCAGGCGAGAGCCCGAGAAGCGGTGGCGTCGGCCGAAAGCGAGCCATGGCCGCGACAGTCCGCCCGGAACGCGTGCAGCACAGGATGGCGTCGGCACCGGCGTCGATCGCGGCGAGCCCTGCGGCATGGGTTATCGCCATCGTGATCCTGGCCGGGCCATCTGGCCACTGATGACGCTGACGGCGTCCCAGACGTCTCCCCCACTGGCTGTAGGCGGCCTCCTCCTCGGCACGCTCAGCAACTCGCACCATCGCACGGACCACCTCGACGGGATGCGCGCCGATGGCTGTCTCGGCACTGAGCATCAATGCGTCGGAGCCGTCGAACACGGCATTCGCGACATCGCTGACCTCGGCGCGTGTCGGCGAGGGCGAGGTGATCATGCTCTCCATCATCTGGGTTGCGGTGATCACAGGAACCCCAACCTCGACGCAGTGGCGGATGATCTTCTTCTGCATGTGCGGCACGTCCTCCAACGGGCACTCGATGCCGAGGTCGCCGCGGGCGACCATCACCGCGTCGGCCTCGGCGACGATCGGCTCCAACTGGTCAACCGCCTGCAACGTCTCGATCTTGGCTACCAGCCGGACGACTGCAGGCGCCAGCGCCTCGCGCACGCGTCGCAGATCAGCGGCGGAGCGGACGAACGACACCGCCAGGAAGTCGACGTCGCAGGCCAGCATCCGGTGGGCCAGCACCAGATCCTCAGCTGTCGGCGTGGAGAGTTGCAGCCTTTCGCTGGGCAGGTGCACCCCTGGAGATCCCTGCACCTCGCCGCCGGTGGCGACCATCGCTCGAGCGTAGAGGCCATCGATCGCCTCTACGGTCAACGAGATGGCCCCGTCGCCGAGCACCACCCGGTCACCGACGTGGACGTCGTCGCGCAACGTCGGATAATCCACGGTGATCACCGCTGCGGTACTCGCCCCAGCACCGGACACAAGAGTCACTCGGCTACCGGTGGCGAGCATCGTTGCGCCGTCGGGAAACTGACCAGCACGTATCTTCGGCCCCGGCAGATCGGCCAGTACAGCCACCACCTGACCGACCCGCTCACCTGCCGCGCGCACCGCCGCGACAAGGGCGACGTGCTCGTCTACTGTGCCGTGGCTGAGGTTGAGCCGCACGACGTCCACTCCGGCGATCAGCATTGCGTCCAGCACATCTGGGTCGGCGCTGGCTGGTCCGAGCGTCGCCACGATCTTCGTTCGTGAGTCCATAGGTGCTTATCTAGTCGCTGATGGAGCTACTCCTGATACGCCACGGTCTGCCGGTTAGACGCGAACTCGACGACGGCGTCGCCGATCCGGGACTTTCACCGGCAGGAGTCAGGCAGGCGGAGCACCTCGCCAGGTACCTTGCAGCCGAACATCTCGACGCGATTTACACGAGTCCACTGATCCGCGCGGTGCAGACGGCGGAGCCAACCGCGGCCCACTTCGGGCTTCGGTTGGTGACCCGCGAGGAGGTCGCTGAATGGGATCGCAACTCCGCCGCATACGTGCCGATGGAGGAGCTCAAGGCCGCCAACGATCCGCGATGGCAGGCAATGGTGCGCGGTGATTGGACGTCGCAGGACGAAACGCCGGAGCAGTTCCGCGGCCGTGTCGTCGATGCCATCGAGAACCTGATCAACACCCATCGAGGCGACAAGATCGCCGTTGTCTGCCACGGCGGGGTGATCATTGCCTATCTCTCGCACGTGTTGGGCATCCCCGGCCACGTCAGCTTCTTCTACCCGAACTACACCAGCATCCATCGCGTCGCGGCAGCACGTAGCGGTGAACGGTCGATCGTCACGATCAACGAGACCCCGCACCTGCGCGGCACAGGATTGCCGATCGGTGTGTTCCAAGGGCCGCAGCGATGACAGCCCCCGGCGAAGACACCGGCGAATCAGACACCGGCGACCTTCTTGACTTCCTGGACTCGTCGCCTTCGCCGTGGCACGCGGTCGAAAGCGCCACTGCAAGACTCGTCCGCGCCGGCTTCCAGCCGTTGAGCGGCACGGCGACTTGGAGCGATGTGCCAGCGGCGGGGTTCGTGGTGCGCGGCGGATCGCTGATCGCGTGGCGCAGAGGTCACAACCCGTCTCCTGCCGCGACGCTGAGGATCGTCGGTGCACACACCGACTCCCCCGGACTGCGGGTCAAGCCGCGGCCGGACAGCGGGCTGCTCGGCTGGCGCCAACTCGGTGTCGAGGTCTACGGCGGCGCATTGTTGAACTCTTGGCTGGACCGCGACTTGGGCATCGCCGGGCGGATCGCACTGGCCGGCGGATCCTTTGCCGATGTCGTTGTCAAGGCGCCGGTGTGCAGGGTGCCGCAGTTGGCCATCCACCTCGACCGCGACGTGAACGAGCGCGGTGTGGTGCTCGACAAGCAACTTCACCTGTCGCCGGTATGGGGAACGGGAACGGCAACGGACGGCGACTTTGCGGCATGGTTGTCCGTGCAGGCAGACGTTCCGGTCGGCGACATCGCCGGCTGGGAGTTGTGCCTTTTCGACCTAAGCCCGGCCACGGTTCTCGGCGCCGACGCATCGTTGATCGCCAGCGCCCGGCTCGACAACCAGGTGTCGTGCTGGGCCGCCGTCGACGCGCTGTGCGCCGCCGAACCAAACGAGTGCACAGCTGTGATTGCGCTGTTCGACCACGAAGAGGTCGGCTCGGCCAGCACGACAGGTGCAGCCGGTCCGCTGCTCGAACAGGTGCTGGAACGCCTCGCGCTTGCGTCGGGAGCCGACCGAGGCCAGTTCCTCACCCAACTTGCCGGGTCGTCGTGTGTCTCGGCGGACGGCGCCCACGCCGTGCATCCGAACTACCCGGAACGCCATGACCCCGATCACCGTCCTCAGGTGAATCACGGTCCGGCGATCAAACTCAACTCCAACCAGCGCTACGCCACCACTGCAGCGACAGCCGCGATGCTTCAGCGGGTGTTCGACTCCGCCGAGGTGCCCTGGCAGTTGTTCGTCAGTCGCAACAACGTTCCCTGCGGTTCCACCATCGGTCCGATAACCGCCACTCGATTGGGCATCGACACCGTCGACGTCGGTGTCGCCCAGTTGTCGATGCACTCGGCTCGCGAGCTGTGCGGTGCACAGGACCCGGGATGGTTCGCTATCGGGTTGAGCCACTACCTCAGCGAGTAGCGCTCAGCCGGCGCGCACCTGAGCGGAGTCGAGCAGTTGCTGCAAACTCTCGTGCAGTTGTTCGGTGATCTCCCGCACAATGGCACGCGGAGCGCGGCCGGACCCGTCGGTTGGCACCTCGATCGGCTTGCCGATGACCACGACGAGCTTGCGCGGGTAGATGAACCGCGAGCCTTTGGGCATCACTCGTTCTGAGCCGCCGATACCAACCGGCACGATCGGCACGCCGGCCTTCACGGCCACGTACGCAGCGCCGTCGAACAGTGGCCGTACGATCGGCCCAGCCTTGCGTTCACCCTCGGGGAACAGCACCAGTGGTTCGCCACCCTGCAGAACCTGGATGCAGCGCTTCAACGCCTCACGGTCGGCCGTGCCGCGCGACACGGGGAAGGCTCCGAGCGCCGATAGGAACCAGTTGCCGAACTTGGTGCGCCACATCGAGTCCTTGCCCATGAACCGCAGCCGCCTGCGGGTCAGCGTGGAGGAGATCGGCGTGTCGAGGATGCTGCGGTGCACTGGGGCGAGGATGAACGGGCCGCTGACCGGGATGTTCTCACGACCCTCGATGGCCTCGCGGCACCACACCCGCAACCACACCGTGAGGATGTTGCGCACGGTGCTGTACATCAGGCGCGAACCGAGGCTGTTGCCGGCGAGATGCGACTTGTAGCGCGTCATCGTTGGTTGTGCTCGATCGTGTCCATCTCGTCCGTTCCCGTGTGCGTTCCCGTGTCCGCTGCCATCAGCAGGCCGACGATCTCGGTCAGCACCTCATCGATCGTCAGTTCAGTTGTATCTACCACGACTGCACCATCGGCCTGCGCCAGCGGACCGTCATGGCGGCTCGCGTCAGCCATGTCGCGCACCGCGATCGCCGCCTCGATCTGGGCCACCTCGCCACCGGCTTCGGCAACCCGCCGCTGCGCACGAATTCGTGGGGAGGCGGTGAGGTACAACTTCAGACGGGCGTCGGGGAAGACCACCGAGCCAATGTCGCGACCCTCGATCACACCCCCTCCATGCTGGTGCGCCCAGGCACGCTGACGACCACGCAGTTCGGCGCGCACCTCGCTGTTGGCTGCCACGAGGCTGACCGCAGCTGTTACCTCGGCAGTGCGAATTCCCTTGGTGACGTCGACTCCGTCGAGCACCACTCGGTCGCCGACTTGGAGATCCATAGCTCGGCACATCGGGCCGACGTGCGGATCGTCGCCGTCAAGTCCACGGTCTATCGCTGCCACCGCGACGGCGCGATACATCGCACCGGTGTCGAGGTACTCCAGGCCGAGTCGCGCGGCCAATGCTCGACCGATAGTGCTCTTACCCGCACCCGCCGGACCGTCGATCGCGATTACCAGCATCTACCAACTCGTCCCCAACGGCATTCCTTCGCTATAGCCGGCCGTGCTCTGCACTCCCACCACCGCACGTTCGTGGAACTCGCCGATCGTCGCTGCCCCGGCATAGGTGCACGCCGAGCGCACACCGGCAACGATGTCGTCGATGATGTCCTCCACGCCAGGGCGTTCCGGGTCGAGGTACATCCGCGAGGTGCTGATGCCTTCCTCGAACAGTTCCTTGCGGGCACGTTCGACCGCCGTCTCGGAACGATTGCGGCTCTTCACGGCGCGGTTGCTGGCCATCCCGAAGCTCTCCTTGTACAACCTCCCGTCAGGGCTGTGCAAGGTATCGGCAGCGGACTCGTAGGTTCCCGCCAGCCATGAGCCGAACATCACGTTGGCGGCGCCGGCGGCAAGCGCTAGCGCCACGTCGCGTGGGTAACGCACACCACCGTCGGCCCAGATGTGTTTGCCATGACGGGCGGCCTCAGCGGCGCAGTCCAGCACCGCCGAGAACTGTGGGCGGCCGACACCGGTCATCATCCTGGTGGTGCACATCGCCCCTGGTCCGACGCCCACCTTGACCACATCCGCACCGGCTCCGATGAGGTCGCTGGTGCCCGCCGGGGTCACCACGTTTCCAGCCACGATGGGGGTGTCCGGGGCGACCGCCCTGACCTCCTCGATGGCTCGCAGCATTCGTGTCTGATGGCCGTGTGCGGTGTCGATCACCAGCACGTCCACGCCCATCTCGACCAGCGCCTTGGCCTTGGTCCCGGGATCGCCGTTGATCCCAACGGCGACAGCGATCCGCAACCGGCCCTGGGCATCGACAGCCGGCCGGTAGATCGTCGAACGCAGAGCACCCGTGCGGGTCATGCAGCCGAGCAACCGACCGTCGTCGTCTACCACCGGGGCCACTGACAGCCGCAGTCCGGCGAGGCGCTCATAGACGTCCTCGGCAGTCGAGTGGTTCGGCACCACCACCAGTTCGCTGCTCATCACGTTCTTCAGTTGGGTGAACCGGTCGAAACCAGCGGCGTCCTGTTCGGTGAAGATCCCTTCGGGTCGATTCGCGTCGTCGACGATGACCACCGCGCCATGGGCACGCTTGTGCAGCAATCCGAGCGCGTCACCGATCGTGTGGTCACTGGTGAGCGTGATCGGCGTCTCGTACACCGTATGACGCGACTTCACGTACTCGACGACGTTGGACACGACCTCGAGCGGGATGTCCTGGGGTAGCACAGTGAGGCCACCACGTCGGGCCACAGTCTCCGCCATCCGCCTGCCGGCTACGGCAGTCATGTTCGACACGACTACCGGGATGGTGGTGCCCAGCGCGTCAGGGGTGGTGAGGTCGACGTCGAGGCGTGATCGCACCGACGACAAACTGGGCACCATGAACACGTCGCTATAGGTCAGGTCGTAGGGGGGCAGGTCAGTCTGGAATCGCATGGTGCTCGTACATCTCCGAATCCGCCCCAGTGCTGCGAGGGCCACTCAAGGCTACGGCCTCCGACGTCACCTCGGCGACTGTCTGCGACTACGTCGCCGCGGAGGCTCGGCACAAAGTTGTCCACCGGACTACGGTTGCTGAGATGTCGGTCCCGGTGGTCCTGGTGCACGGTTGGGGTGGGTCGTTTGCCACCACCTGGCAGAACAACGGGTTCACCGAACTGCTCCACGACGCCGGACGCGAAGTGATCGGCGTGGATCTGCTGGGTCACGGCGACGCCCCCAAACCGCATGAGCCAGCGGCATACGCTGACCTCACCGCACGAATCGTCGACGCGCTGCCCGACTTCCCAGTAGACGCAATCGGCTTCTCGCTCGGAGCGATGACGCTGCTGCGGCTGGCCTGCAACCAACCGCAGCGGTTCCGCAAGCTGG
>JBDSMK010000016.1:0-3668 GCA_039915905.1 Ilumatobacteraceae bacterium | reverse complement strand
GCGTTGGCCCGCGGCCTGGTGGGCGCCGACGACGACGGCAGCGGGCCGCACCCGCGGCGGCGCGGCGCGGCGCAGCACGTCGAGCGGATGGTCATCGCACCGTCACTGACGATCTCCGCCAGCGGTGAACACGGCGGCTTCCCCGGCACCCTGTCGCTCGGCAGCGCAGTGTTCGAACAAGTACTGGTGGAACTGGTTCGCAGTGCCGACTGGAGCAGCGGCGTGGTGCTGGTGAACGGTCACGGCGGTAATGCGGTCGCCGTCGGCCGCGCAGTGCACAAACTCACCGAAGAGCGCCGCCGAGTGCTGTCATGGTGGCCTCGCGACAATGGCGGCGACGCGCATGCGGGGGTGACAGAAACGTCACTGATGCTGGCGATCGCGCCGGAACTGGTGCGCCTCGATGCCGCTGCCGCGGGTCGCACCGAGCCGGTCAGCCAGTTGGCCGAAGAACTGGTTCGCGACGGCGTGCTGGCAGTGAGTCCCAATGGCGTGCTCGGCGACCCAGCCGGCGCCACCGCCAGCCACGGCCGCAACCTGTTAACTCGCCTGACGATCGATCTGATCGCAGCAGTCGACGAGTGGTGGGTGTGAGCTTCGCTCTCGACGGTTCCTACAGCCGGCCCGCCGATGGCGCGGTGATCATCGCCGGATCCCCGTTGCGACTGTTCCGTCTCTCGTCCGTCGGACGGTCGGTGGCCGAAGCGATGGAACGCGGTGAGCCGCTACCTGCCGGTCACCACGGCCTGACAGATCGTCTGCTCGATGCCGGGGCGATACATCCGCGGCCCGCCGCCGAACAGCTCCCAGCACAGTTCACCGCAGCCGATGTCACGGTGGTCGTGCCCGCGTTCGGACGCTTGCCGGAGTTCGATTCACGGCTCGCCATAGCTGACTCATCCAGTTGCCGTGGCGGCAACTGGTGGGAGGCAGACGGTACGTTCGACGGAGCCGCAGTGCTGGTCGTCGACGACGGAAGCGACCCGCCGCTGAGTTGCGCCGACCAACGGGTGCGAATCATGCGACTGGATCACAACTCTGGCCCGGCGGCGGCACGTAACGCCGGCCTCGCGCAAGTGCGCACCGCGCTGGTCGCGTTCGTCGACACTGACGTCTGCATGCCCGCCAATTGGCTGGACCCGTTGTTGGCCCACTTCTCTGACCCACGCGTCGCCCTGGTTGCGCCACGAGTTCTCTCGGCTGCAGGCGGGTCACCCCTCGTCGACCAGTTCGAGGAGGTGCACGGTTCGCTGGATCTCGGTGGTAGTCCGGCGCGCATTGCGCCCGGAACCAGGGTCAGCTACGTGCCCGGCGCCGCGGTGCTGTGTCGCACCGAAGTGCTACTCGCAGTTGGCGGGTTCGACGAGACGCTGCGCGTCGGCGAGGACGTCGATCTGGTGTGGCGCCTCGACGCCAAGAGTTGGCGATGCCGCTACGAACCAGCGGTAGAGGTGTTCCATCGTGCCCGGCCCGGTGTGTACCAATGGGCCCGCCAGCGGTTCGGGTACGGCACGAGTGCGGCACCGCTGGCCGCCCGCCACCGCGGCGCACTGGCCCCCCTGCGGATCAGTGGGTGGAGCGCTGGCGTGTGGACGCTGGCCGTTCTGCGGCGCCCGTTAGCAGCCGCAGTCGTTGCTGCCGGGACGACCGTCGCGTTGCAGCGCAAGCTGCGCGGCGTGCCGCCTGCCGCCGCTGCCCGGCTGGCGGTATCCGGCCATCTCTACGCTGGCGAGCAGATCGCCGCAACGCTGACTCGAGTGTGGTGGCCGATCACGATGGTTGCCGCCTGCCTGTCGCGCCGGGCGCGTCCGGTGGTTCTGGCAGCCGCGATGGTCCCCGCGGTTCACGAGTGGTTGCGGCTCCGCCCGCGACCGGGCGTTGTGCGCTACATCACGATGAGCCTCGCCGACGACATTGCCTACGGCGCCGGAGTGTGGCGTGGTTGCGTCCGGAAACGCAGCGCAACGGCCTTGATCCCGGACCTCACCGGGTGGCCGTCACGGCGGCGCGTCAATGAACGCCGGAGTGAACCGAAGGTTGCACCGACGGCCGGGTAGCGGCCGCCAAGCGGACGCTGATGTCGCCACACTCGATGCACGCTGACGCCGGGATCACGCCCCAGCGCATGAGCCGGTTGAAGGCGATGCATCCGAGGCACAACGCCAACGCCGATTCCAATGTCGCCGCCACCACCAGTCCGGCGATCAGCACGATCGAGACAAGGTGGGCGCCGAGTAGCCAGGCGATCAGCGCACCGCCGCTGAACGCCAGCCCTATACCTTGAGCGAACCGCTTGGGCGGTCCCGGAAGCAAGCGGTGCTCTCCACCGATCCGGGGCGTGACGACCTTTGTCACCAACAGTGCCAACGGGCTGAAACGTGGTCCGTGCAACACCCTCGCCAGGAACCCGTAGACCAGTGGGATAAGCACCCACCACTGCCTCACGGCCAGGAAGGCCACGGCCTGCGCCACTACACCAGCGGCCACCAGCCGAGCCGATACCTCGTCCACCCGATCCGGGAACACCAACCAACGCTTGATCACGCCAATCATCCTAACGGCATACCCGACTAATCCGATCGACTTTATCGACTGTGCTTGCGCGGGACGTGCTCCTCGTCTCCGGCGGCTACCGTCCGGCCCGATGACCGTACGCCTGAGCGTGGACCGCACCGCGTGGCTCGAGCACGTCCACCGCGTCGCCGACGAGTTCGACGCACACGTACCGGTGGTGAAAGGCAACGGCTACGGCTTCGGCCGATCGGTGCTTCATCCGGTTGCTGCCGAACTGGCCGCCCGAGTATGCGTCGGCACCGTCCACGAACTCGACCACATCGCCAACGGTGTCACTCCGATCGTGCTCACCCCCACTCTCACGGCCCCGGCCGGCACCGCGCCGGTGATCACCGTCGGGGCTGTCCATCACGTCGCTGCGCTCGCCGGGTGGCGCGGCCGGGTGGCCATCAAACTTGCTTCGTCGATGCTGCGCTACGGAGCCGTGCCCGCTGATCTCGATGCCCTGGTCGCCGCGGTGCGCGCCGCCCGTCTGGAGATCGACAGCGTCTCGATCCACCTTCCGCTAGCAGGCGACGACGAGGCCAGAGCGGCGGAGATCACCGCGTGGTTGCCGCTGCTCGATCCCGCCTGGACCGTGTCGGTCAGCCACCTCGCCAACGCCACGTTCACCATGCTGCGCGAGGCGCATCCCACCCGCCGGTTCGAGCTGCGCGCCGGCACCGCGCTGTGGCACGGCGACAAGTCGTTCCTGCACTTGACAGCCGACGTGATCGACGTGCGACAGGTGCGCGGTGGCACGCCGGCCGGATACCGGCTGACTCCTGTGCCGGCAGACGGTGTGCTGGTGATGATCGGCGGCGGCTCGGCGCATGGCATCGCCCCACTCGCCGACGGCCGCAGCCCGTTCCACTTCGCCCACCGGCGGCTTGTCCTGTTGGAACCCCCGCACATGCACACCTCCATCGGCTTCATCGGCTCCATCGGCTTCGTCGGCGCCACCGATGGCCGTGACGCAGTGCCCGCTGCAGGTGACCGAGTCGACGTGCAGCGCCCCCTGATCATCACCACGGTCGACGAGATCGAATGGCGGACCTGACCGGAACAGACGAAGTGAAGACACGTCCCGCTCACAACCCAGCATGGCGCGGGTG
>JBDSMK010000497.1:0-3391 GCA_039915905.1 Ilumatobacteraceae bacterium | reverse complement strand
CTCGATGCCGGTCTATCGCACCTACGTCGCCGGCGGCAGCGCATCGGCCAACGACAATTCGGTCCTTGCTGCGACCCTCGAGATGGCCCGAATCATCGAGCCATCTATTGATCCAGGAACCTTCGATGCGCTCAGCACGGCGCTTCACGAGCCTGGAGAATTTGCCGCTCGCTTCGAGCAACTCAGTGGCCCGGTGATGGCCAAGGGCCTGGAAGACACGTTGTTCTACCGGTACGACCGTTTGGTCGCGCTCAACGAAGTTGGATCGGATCCGTCCGCGTTCGGTATGCCGATCGAAGCCTTTCACGAAGCCATGGCATCGCAATCAGCGCAGATTCCACGCACAATGGTGGGGACCTCGACCCACGACACGAAGCGATCGGAGGACGTTCGCGCCCGGATCGCGTTGATAAGCGAAATGCCCGACGAGTGGGCCGCCGCAGTCAGCCGTTGGAGTTCGATGAACCAGACCGCGTGGAACGGTGCGATGCCGGACCCGACGATGGAGTACCTGCTGTACCAGACGATGTTCGGGGCGTACCCACTGTCGCGCGATCGGGCCAAGCAGTTCCTCCAGAAGGCGGTACGCGAGGCCAAGCAGCGTTCGTCGTGGCTCGATCCGTCCGAGTTCGAGGCCACCTTGTTCGACTTCGCCGACGAGATCGTCGATAGCCCCGCCTTTCAGGATGACCTGGCGAGTTTCGTTGCACGGTTCGCTGTAGCCGGCCGCCTCGCCTGTCTTGCCCAGGTCGTGCTCAAGGTGACGCTGCCCGGGGTGCCCGACTTCTACCAGGGAAGCGAGCTGTGGACCGATGGCCTGGTCGACCCGGACAACCGTAGGCCGGTCGATTACGTACTGCGGCGACACCTTCTCGAGACGATCGCCGCAGACCCCGCCGGCCAACTCGATCCCGCTGCAGCCGACGATGCCCACGGGTTGCTGAAGTTGAGGATGACGAAACGCCTGCTGCAGATACGTCGAACCGTTCCCTCGTGCTTCGTCGGCGCAGCCTATGCACCGTTGGTGCTCAACGGGGCGGCGTCTGACGACGCCATCGGGTACACACGTGGAGGAAACGTGGCCGTGGTGGTGCCCGTGCGCCCGCTACGCATCAGCCGCGCCGGTTGGCGCGACACGACGGTGGTGCTCCCCGGTCAGTGGGTGGACGCCCTGGGCGGTGGGGCGCTTGGCGATGGCCGACTCGTCGGTGGCACCACAGCCATCGAAGACGTCGCCCATCATGGTTGCATGGTGCTCGTGGCCCAGGATGCGATTCGATGAGCAATGTGCGGGTTTGGGCACCGGCGGTGAGCGTAATCGAGCTGGTGACGCCCGATGACCGCATCGCGTTGGTGGCGGCCGGTGGTGGATGGTGGGAGTCGGCCGTCGCGCTACCCGCCGGTACCCGGTACCGATTCGCGATCGGTGGAGAGCTCTTGGCCGATCCGCGCTCGGGCAGGCAGCCCGATGGCCCGCAAGGCTGGTCGCAAACGGTTGATCACAATGCATTTGCATGGCACGACAGCGCATGGGCGGGCTTCCCGCTGGCCGCCGCGGTCATCTACGAGCTGCATGTCGGGACCTTCTCCGCTGAGGGCACATTCGACGGAGTGATCGGCAAGCTCGACGAGCTGGTTGCACTCGGCATCACGGTGGTCGAGTTGATGCCAGTGGCCACCTTCCCGGGAAGCCGCGGTTGGGGATACGACGGTGTCAACCTGTTCGCGCCGCAGGAGACCTACGGTGGCCCCGACGGTCTCAAGCGTCTAGTCGATGAGTGCCACCGACGTCAGCTCGCTGTGGTGCTCGACGTCGTCTACAACCATCTCGGCCCGGTGGGCAACTCGCTGGGTAGGTTCGGGCCGTACTTCACCGATGCATACCGCACGCCCTGGGGCGAAGCGGTGAACTTAGACGGTCCCGGCAGCGACGAGGTCCGCCGGTTGATCATCGACAATGCGCTGATGTGGATCCTGGACTACCACGTCGACGGTCTAAGACTGGACGCCGTCCACGCGTTCCATGACGCGTCAGCGGTGCACATCCTGGAGCAACTCGGCGACGAGGTGCATGCAGTTGGTCGGCGCACCGGGCGGACTGTGTGGGTCGTTGCCGAGAGCGACCTGAACGATCCACAACTCGTGCGCTCCAGCGAGGCACATGGATACGGACTGGATGCGACTTGGTCGGATGACTTCCATCACGCCCTGCACGTCACGCTCACTGGCGAGCGGTCCGGTTATTACAGCGACTTCGAAGGTGTCGACGACCTCGCCGATGCAATTGCCAACGTGTACGTCTTCCGAGGTCGGTTCGCGCCGACCCGTGGACGCACGCACGGGCGTTCGGTGGGCGACATGGACCGCTCGAGGTTCGTGTGCTTCGCGCAGAACCACGACCAGATTGGCAACCGCGCGACTGGTGAGCGGCTCGCCCACCTTCTATCGCCGGCGCGTACGGAGATCGCTGCCGCGCTCCTGCTGACGATGCCGTTCGTGCCGATGTTGTTTCAAGGCGAGGAGTGGGCTGCGTCTTCGCCGTTTCAGTACTTCACCGACATCGACGACGAGGAAGTCGGCAGTGCCGTTCGCGAGGGCCGTCGCGCCGAGTTTGCCGCATTCGGATGGACGCCCGAGCAGGTCCCCGACCCGCAGGCATATGAGACGTTCGTTCGCTCAAGGCTCAACTGGGAGGAACGGTCTGCGCCTGAACACTCCCGGCTGCTCAGCTGGTACAAGCAATTGATCGCGTTGAGGGCCCAGCACCCGACCTTGCGCGACGGACGCGCGGCCTGCACCGCGGTGCACCATGCCTCGGGCAGTGGCGTGCTTGTCATCGACCGCGACGAGCAGTCCATTGTCGTCAACCTCAGCGAGCAGCAGGCGACCGTCCCCGTCCGTCCGGTCGTCGAGGTGATGCTCACCAACGACGCCGGCATCAGAGTGGTCGAGCGGGCCGCGGCCGACGAAGTAGTGCTGGCCGCCGACCGGATTGCCGTGATCCGGCATCGCTCGCCGTCAGGCGATTGCCTTCAGCTGCACACGTAGGCCGCGAGGTGCAAGCATCCGCCGCATTCCCTCGAGCAGATCGCAGGCGCTGAGCACAAAGCCCGGTTAGGTCACGCCCGGCTATATCGAACCTTGCCGGCGATGCGCGTCTCGGAGACGGTGATGTTGGAGATCGTCGTCGGATCGACCCTCGTGGGGTCGTCTTCGAGGAAAACTAGGTCGGCGTACTTGCCGACTTCGAGCGAGCCGGTGATGTCATCGGCTCGGCACTGCCATGCGGCATTGCGGGTGAATCGGGCCGTCGGTGGGTTTGGCGTATCGCTGCCGACGCCGGCGCGTCGGAAGGCTCCTGAGTTCGCCCACGCGATGTGTCCGTTGCTCC
>JBDSMK010000393.1:0-3329 GCA_039915905.1 Ilumatobacteraceae bacterium | reverse complement strand
ATGCGTGCCGTCGTCGCGGCCATCGAAGCCAGACCCTTGGTGACTGTCGCGTCATCGGCCTTGTGGTCCTCCGGCGAGGTGGGTTGCGCACTGCCGACCGAGGTCGAGGCTCCGGCTTCGGTCTTCGGCGGCGTCTTGGCATCGCTACCACATGCCGCTACACCGACGGTGCAAGCGAGAGCAAGCGCGGCGGCAACTGCCCGGTGTCGATGTGTACGTATCGAACTACTGATCATGGCTCAAATATAAGGCGTGCCTAACTCCGACGCTACGTCAACACATCCGAAGACGTTCAGCGTGGGACCGTCGGACTCTCGCGGGCGGTTCAAACCCGACCCGACCCGACCCGACCAGGTCCGGTGAGCCGCCTGCGCAGCAGGCGGTCTCACCGATCACCGGAGTCGGGTCGACTGGTCGGGCCCGCCAGCCACGCCCGGGCTAGCCGCGCTATCGCCGCGACACGACTATCCCGGTGGACACGACGGTCTTGCCGGGCACGATGTCGGCCGTCATCGACGATCTGAGGCTCCACTGGCCGGCGCGATCGCCACGGATGGTCAACGAGTATGTGACGGAACCGCCGGGACCACCGGGCGTGGTGGTGATCCGGTAGCTGCCACTCGGTGCGCCGCTGATCTGGGCTCCCGCGGTGCCGGATTCGTTCTCGACACCAATGGTGAGCCCTGCTGCCAACGGCGCCAACTGGCCGAGCGCATCGGGACCGTACTCGTACGACACGTCCTCGGTGTCGCTGGTCCCTAGCCACACCTGCATGCTGCGGGCTCCCGCCGCCGTCGTGTCCCCGTACAGGTGGACCTCCCACTGCACCACCACCCAACTGTTGGTGCCGTCAGTGAGCGAGGCGACGCTGACACCGGGTGACCCAGTGCCATCGAGGTCGCTCCAATACGGGGCAAGCACACCATTCGGCCTTGACGGGTCGGGGAAGGTTTGCGGCATGAACGCCACGTCGGTCGACGTGCCTCCTCCCAGCACGAGGTAGCCGTTGGAGACCACCCCGATCGACGTGTAGGTCTTGCCACCGAGCACGAACCCGGGGACGGAATAGTTGAGGATGTCCTCGTCGCCGACGGGTGTCGGAGTGATGCCGAACAGATTAAGCGGAAGGTAGCCACCACCAGGAGTGTCAGTGGCCAGGGCGATGGCCGGGATGGCATCACTCTTGGCGGCCAAGGTAGCCGGATCAGCCGTTGCCGAATCACCCCGGCGACTCACTGTGGCACCGGTGGCCGCGGTGATGGTCAACCCGGACGACACGTTCGACACGAGGTTCACCGTGGACTCGGAGAACGAGTCGTTCGTCGCGGTGACCGTGCATGTCGTGCTTCGCCGAAGTTGGACCGTGGTCGCCGCGCACGACTGGGCCAGAGTCACGGCCCCCTGCTGGTTGAAGAACGCCACCGGTAGGTGCACGGCCGGACCCCGGAACGAGGTGAGCTGCACGGCACCGAAGTATTGGCCGGCGGGGGCGCTGGAGGTGACGTTCACCTGGAACGTCTGGGTTCCGCCGGCACGGATGACGCCGACCGCGGGGGTGACCGTGATGTGCGAACCGGCCGGAGCGGTCGACGAGGCAAAGAACACGTAGGGCCTGCCCGACACGTTCCTTGCGGTGCGTGTGACACGAACGGTCCCTGGCATCGTCGGCACGTTGATCGATGGCACGTTCACGTCGAGTGCTGTGATTGGATCGTTGCCGAGGCTGGCCATCCGCAAGGCCGAGTCCTCGAACACCACGGGCGCGGCACCTGCCTGGGTGAGATCAACCCGGCCGGAGCCGAAGTCGAACGGGTCGGCCGGAGTGACGAGGTCCTCCTTGACCACGTTTGTAGTAGCCGTGGTCATCAAGGCCGACTTGATCGCGCCCGGGTTCCAATCCGGATGCAGCGATTTCAGCAGGATCGCCGAGCCGGCGATGTGCGGCGACGACATCGATGTCCCGGCGATGGCCTGGAAGTACTGACCCGCTGGGCCGCCGGATACCTCGTCTGGTGTGGGCGTGTTGCCTGCCAGGATCTGTACCCCTGGCGCGGTGATGTCGGGCTTGAGGAACTGTCCACCCGGGCCGCGCGACGAGAACGACGCCATCACGTCTCCCTGACCTACCGCCTTCACGCCCGGGGTGAACGACCCGCTGGCAACGGGGTGGGCGGCCATGAACGCCAGGAAAGCTGTGCCATCGGCGATGTGCAACGCCGGCAGGAAGTGGTTGTCGGTCTCGGTGTCGGCCAGCGGCAGGTTGTACAGGATCATTCCTGCGGCGCCGCCTTGGGCCACGTTGTAGCCCTTCTGCACTCTTCCGATCACGCCTCGCTTACAGGCAACGATCCTGCCGGCTGCTGCACCCGCCGGAAGCTCGGTGGAGCACAGTGCGTCGTAGCCGGGAATGTTCTGGGCGAGTACGATCGGCGTCGGCGTAGCGAGACCGGACATGATCGAGGAGCCGACGAACGTCGCGGATTCGGTGCCGGCGGTGACGGTGAGCGTGGAGTCGAAGGCACGCCGCTGGGTTGAAGCCGCCACAGTGATGGTCCACGGGCTGACGTGCTCGGTTGTCGCTGCGCCGGGTCCGGAGTTGCCGGCCGACGCAGATACCAGCACCCCGGCGTCGTAGGCGTCGAGGAAGGCGAGCTCAACCGGATCGGTGTATGGGTTGGACCCGCCACCGATGGAGAAGTTGATAACCGTGACGCCGTCAAGGATCGCCTGCTGGACGGCCGCGACGGAATCGGAACCGAAGCAGCCGTTGAGGCCGCAGACCTTGTACTCGATGATCCACGCACCGGGGGCGACGCCGCTGATCGGGCCGCGGTTGACGCCGAAGATCGGGGCGGAGGCAACGATGTCGCCCGCCGCGGTACTTGCTGTGTGGGTGCCGTGGCCGTTGCTGTCGCGCGCCGAGCTCGGGTAGATCTCTGTGGAGTACTGCGAGTTGTAGGTGTCGAGGAACGGCTGGCCGCCGACGAGCTTGTGGTTGCAGACAAACACGTCGGGCTGCGGGGTCAGCGGGTCGTCGCCGAAGTTGCAGGTCCGTGGTGTGCCATCGGCCTTGGGCGGCGGATTGCCGAGGGCCGGGTTGTCGGCGAACGAGGGATGCTCGGGCCACACTCCGGTGTCGAGGTCGCCGAAGATCACGCCATTGCCGGCGAGCGCCTGCCCGCCGTCTTGCGCCCAGATCGTCGGCGCACCGATGAAGGTGGTGCTGGAGTCGGTGTTCAGGTGGTGCAGTTCGTCCACTTGCACCGCGGCGACGTTGGGGAGAGCGAGCAGGGCGGTCACCTTGTTGGCCGGCAACTTGACCGCAACGC
>JBDSMK010000337.1:0-5214 GCA_039915905.1 Ilumatobacteraceae bacterium | reverse complement strand
GCGATCAACAAGGACAAGGAGGCCCCGATCTTCGGGATCGCCGACCTGGGCATCGTCGGAGATGCACAGAAGATCGTCCCCAAACTGATCGAGGCGTTGCAGGCGCGCTGATCGGGCCTGCACTCATCTGACGCCCGACTGCGATGTCCGCGAGTTGTCCGGGATGTCTCAGGCGGCATCGTGGGCACTGATCGCCCGCGAGTAACCCTCGGCTGGGTCCTCCACTGCGATCTGCAATTCCCAGCCGAGTGACGGCTCGCCGCCGTCCCACCACCACCACACCAGTTCCTCGGCGATCTCTCCGATCTCGTCTGGCGGAAGCGGCCAGTCGTCGAGTGCGTCGGCCATTGCAGCGACCAACCACCACGCGCTGAACCTGCCGATGGCCGCTCCGCGCCGACGGCCGTGCGCCCCGCCGCTGGCTCCGGCCCATCCCAACCAGGCCAGCGCCTCGCGGGCCTCCAGCGGAGCGAGCCGCGCGTGGCGCACGCCGAGCGCACGGACGGCGGCTGCGGCATCGCCCTCAACACAGGTGATCTCGGCCTTGCCGTCCGATGAGGCGGTCCATCCTTCGAGCATCTGACGGGTTGCCCGGTACACGGCTTGATCGTCAACGGTGCCGTGGTCGCGACGGATCCTTGCCTGCCTGAAGGCTGCTGCTGGTGGAGCAGTAGGCGGATGGGCGGTGACGCCCTCGTCGGTGTACACCGCCAGTCGGTACTGCGGCTCCCACGATTGCAAGGTGAGCGGGATCTCGAGCACGTCGGGGGCACCGAGGCGCTCCAACGTGATCTTCTCGATCGACTCGCCGCGAATTGCCCGTTCGTTGGCCACGAACCCGAGACGCGGTCCTGGCGGCAAATATTCGGCCAGCTCGGCGAACGTGTGGCGCTGGGCGATGACCTCGGTGAGCGGCCCGATGGTGAACCTGCCGCTGTCCTCCTCGAGCACTCTTGCGGCCCATTGTGCCGGTGCCCACAGCGCCAAGCGGTACTCGGCGAGGGTTGCCGCCGGCCACAGCTGCCGGCCGGTGGTTACAGCCGAGCGGGTGCGGTCGCGCAACTCGAGCAGCGCCGCCCACTGCGCCGTGGAGCAGTGGGCATCGATCAACCGCACCAACCCGTCGAGGTCGGCGCGGTGGATCAACTCGCCGAGATCGGTGTCGGCCGGCGGGGTGGTCGGGCTGCTACTCATACCAGCGGCCATGGGTAGCGTCGGCCCGACGAGTCCACCGGAAGGCGTGGGTTGCGTACGATCCATTCAGCGCGCTGGCTGATCGCGGCGACCTCGTCGTCGTTCAACAGCACCGCCAAATCCAATGGCACCGTGTCGGCGAGCCTCGCTGCTGCGGCGACCAACGGCTCGGCGATCTGTTCCCCGCCGAAGTCCCACGCCACAGTGCGCAGCTTGAACTCGGCAGCGAAGCACAAACCGTGGTCGATACCCCAGATGTGGTCGCCGGAGTCGATCAACACGTGCCCACTCTTGCGGTCGGTGTTGTTCGCCACCACATCGAAAACCGCGATTGCGCGCAACTGGTTGTAGAGGTCGGGGCGTGACTCGTAGATCGTGAAGTAGTGCTGCTGTTGATCGGCGTCCACGAACCACTGCAAAGAGCCTTCGCCAAGTGGACCGTCACGAATGACGGTCGGCGGAACGAGATCGAGCCCCATTGCTTCGCTGAGCCGGTAGGCGGCGAGCTCACGGCGGTGTAGGCCGGGCTCGAAGTCCCACAGCGGACGCTCACCGCGCACCGGCTTGTAGATCGCCTGCCCTGCCTGGTGCGTGTCGCCGTCGTGAGTCTGCAACAGGTTCACCAGGAACGTCGCGTTGCTACTCCACGGCATCCGGCCCTCGATGTCGATGACCGCCTGCGCAAGCAGTGCGAGCTGGTCGGCGCGGCTCAGTTCATCCTGGGACATGGATGACCGTCGGGATCGATGGGCAACCCGCAGTAGATGCACGCCGGACGTCCGGCGGCCACCAGGCTGGCAGCGTGGTCGCAGAACGACTGCGCCTGGCTACGCGTCAAGAAGACACGCAGGTGGCCGCGGTCGTCGAGAGCGTCGGGTTCCGCTTCACCGCTGTCGCCCACGTCGACGACCTCCTCGAGTTGCACCAGAACCCTGTCGCTGGCCCGATCGTATCCGAGGCCCACAGGGCCGAGCACGAAGACGGCCTCCACCGGCTCGGTCAACGCCGCGGTTGGGGGTAGTTCGGTGGACGCAACAGCGGGCAGATCCTCGAGCACCTTGGTGAGGTACTCGGCAATCGCCGATGCCTGCTGCTTCTCGCATTTCACGGCGACGCGGGTAGGGCCGTGCGTGGCCTGAAGGAAGAACGTCCGCGACCCGGGGGCGCCGATGGCCCCGACGGTGAATGAATCGACGTCGTCGAACTCGTAGAACACGCCCATTGTCACGAGGGCTGTAGGTCGGCGAGCGATGCGCCGGTGGAGTTGACGGTGAGGACCACGGGGCCGCCGAGTGAGTAGGCAATGGCGCTCACCGAGCATGGACTGATGACGATTCGTTGGAACAGATCGAGGTGGGTACCCATCGCATGGGCGACGGCGGCCTTGATCGGGTCGGCGTGGGAGACGCACACGATCGTGCCGCCAGGGTGGGTGGCGCGCAGCCGATCGAGGGCAGTGACGATCCGCGTCTGCATCTCCACGAAGCTCTCGCCGCCAGGAAAGCGGAACGTGGAGGGGGCGCGTTGCACAGTGGACCACTCCGGCAACTTCATCAACTGCTTCAACTCGGCACCGGTCCATTCGCCGAAGTCGCACTCCAGCAGTCCCTTGTCGATCTTCACCTTCAAGCCGCGCGCCGCGGCAATCGGGGCAGCGGTTTCGCGGGCCCGTTCCAACGGCGACGCGTACACCGCGTCGACGGTGCGCAACTCGGCGATACGTGCCCCGGCTGCTTGCGCCTGGCCGATCCCGGTATCGGCAAGGTGAAGCCCAGCGGTGCGTCCGGGCAAGACCTTGCCGGTTGTGGGCGTCTGGCCGTGGCGGACCAGCAACACGATTGTTGACTGTGGGGGTGCGGGTTTCGTTCTGGCCATCTCAACGTTGCAACCTAACGGAGGTGTCGCCGATTCGCTCGACCCAGACCCTGCAGCCGCGCTCGATGCCTCGTCGCGGGAGGCAGACCCATACGTGTGAGCCAGTAGTTGGCTGTTAGTGGACCGCTGGGGCGGTGCCTTCTGCCTTCTTCTTCGGCGGCGGAACACCGACTGCCGGAGCCCGATCGGCGAACTCGGGCCACCGCCTACGGCTGACGATGCTCAGCGTGCGCAGCAGCTTCATCGCCACCTCGTCCTCCTGAGCAGGCCGTGCGATGATCGTGCCGTCGGCAATCATCCGGTTGATCACTTCCTCACCGAGCTCGGTGCGGACGATGGTCAGCGTCCAATCGTTGTCCTTGCCAATGCCGCCGGTGGCGATGTCGGCATGTTCGGCGGCAAAGTCCGGACACATCTTGCAGCCCTCACGCGTCCACTTGTGGCATTCCTTGAGATTGATCTCGTGATAGGAGCCGTCCTTCATCCAGATCTGGAAGACGCCCTTGATGTTCATCTTGACCATGTCCTGCTTGCGCAGGCCGTACTTGGCTTCGAACAGCTCGGGGAAAATCGCGTCATCGAATGTCTTGGAACACAGCAGGCCGATGTTGAACACGAACGGCCGGGATACCTTGCCGGCCTTGCGGTCCCACATGATCGGCGGCGAGCTGCTCTGGCACCCCATTCCGACTAGGGCCAGCTTGGTGAGTCCCTCGGCCTTGGCGTCGCGCAGCGCCAACGGGTTGGCACAGTAGGTGTAGCGGCTGCCGGCGGTAGCCAGGATCTCCTCCTTGTTGTGTACAAGTACCGGCTTGGCACGCCACGCGTCGTCGGGCTCGACACCGGAGACCATCGCCGCCTCGATGTAGTCGTTGTCGATCAGCCAGGTGAGCATTGCGGTGACGAAACCGCCGTCCTGGCCGGTCTGGTGCTGGGTATCGTCGGCCGCTCTCGTGAGCAGGATCTGGCGCCAAATACCGGCCATCTCGTTCGGTTCGCGGACACGTCCGAACAGGTGCATGTCGGCTGACGGCTCCCATGCCCGGAAACGCGGGCAGGCTCGCGTGCAGGTGGTGCAACCCTTTTCACCATGGATGCAGTTGTCCAGCCCGAGCTCCTCTTCGAGGTGGAATGGCTTGTACTTGCCCTCATCGTGGTCGTAGCCGATCACATCGTGCGGACAGGTGACGACGCAGCCGGCACAACCGGTGCACAGCCCGGTGGTGATCACCTCGGCGTACAACTCCTTCCACTGCCACGTCCAACGCTCGGCCTTGGCAGGGGCGGCGGCCGGCGGCGCTGTAGCCGGTGATGGTTCCGTCACGGTCATCTCACGAGCCTAGGTCAGGCACGCCGCTCAGGCGTCAGGCACGCCGCTCACGCCGGAGTGATCACGAACCAAGCCTGGCCGGGCACCAGTGCGCGCAGCACGTTGTCGAGGTCATCGCCGGCCAGCGACACGCATCCTGACGTCGGACGACTGCCACCGTTGCTGTCGTAGCTGAAGCGGTGCAGGAAGATCGCCGCGGCGCGGGGCACCTCGCCGGGCTGGTCGCCGGACCGGCCCGGTCCCATGTTTGCTCCGATGAGCGCGGCGCGCGAATAGGCGCCGGTGACCGCAGGAAGGTACTCGTCCTCGCCGGTGCAATTGGCCGCCGACCTCGACGTGAGCGTGTTGTATGACGGATCGCCGCCGGTCGCATCCCAGCAGTCACCCGGCTGCACCTGCCGCCACGCACCATGCACTCCTGGGTTCGATCCATTGCCGAAGAACTGAAAGATCTGCCCGTCGGGAGCAGTCATCTGGCCTAGGGGGAAGATGCCGGCCGGTGTGGTGCCGTCACCGCTGACACGTTGGGCCAGCGGACGGATGCCGTTGCGTCCAACCCGCCCCGCCAGGTCACGCAGGACGCAGGTCCACGTACCGTCGATGTTCTCCAATAGGTCGACGCGGGCATACGTTGCGGAGGCGCGCACGACCACCACCTGAACGGCTGCTGCGGGGACGCCTGATGGCGGTACGCATGCAGGATCCGGGAAGATCGGGGTGAGTTGGATCGACGTGCCCGGCACCGCGGGAGCAGAGGCTGTGGCAGGCTCGCCGATCGAGGCGGGTGAGGCGGCGGCACCCAGCACGGCGACGTC
>JBDSMK010000293.1:0-4585 GCA_039915905.1 Ilumatobacteraceae bacterium | reverse complement strand
ACAAGGGGCATCACGGTGCATACCTGCGTGTCCCGCTGGAGATTGAAGCAGATTGGGTGGCCCGTCGTTCGATCTCCACCGCGGTACGTGACGATCTCATCGAGCACCCGGTTCAGTAGCCACGGCGTGGTAGCTTGACGGCGACTTCCCCCGGTTGATTACGGCGCTAATGCGCCCGCTCCCAGGAGGTCGTCGTAATGCAAACGGATCCCCCTCGCCCGGTGCCCCGGCGCGCTCTGGCAGGCCGCTTCCGTGAATGGGTGGAATGGTTCGGGCTCGGCAGGCTGTTGTCCGCGGCGTTCGCAGTGGTGCTCGTCGCGGCGGGTGCGTTCTGGCTTCTGCGGTCACCCGTGCCATCCACCGAATCTGGCCTACCTCTCGCAGCCCGCCCGACGACCCCGATTGCTGCGACTCGCACCGGCGCTACTGCTGGCACAGGCGCTGCCTCTGGCACATCGACGGCCGAGGGCGAGGCCTCCGCCACACTGCCTCCTCCGACAACTCTGGCGCTGGCGCTGGTGGTGGTGCATGTAGCCGGCGCGGTGCAGCGACCTGCTGTCTACCGGCTGCCCGGCGGATCGCGGGTTGTGGACGCGGTCAACGCCGCCGGAGGCATGGGTTCCAACGCCAACGGCGACGGCATCAACCTTGCCGGCGTGCTGCGCGACGGCGAGAGGGTCTACGTCCCACGGATCGGTGAGGAGGCGGTGATCGAACAGCCCGAACCGTCCGGCGCAGCCGCCGCGACACCGGCGCCGGTGGATGTGAACACGGCCACGGCCGAACAACTCGACGCGCTGCCCGGTGTCGGTCCATCGACGGCTGCGGCGATCATCGCCCAACGCCAGCGCAGTGGCCCGTTCCAGAGCGTTGACGAACTCGCCAAGGTACGTGGGATCGGCCCGGCGAAGTTGGAGGCAATACGCGGCCTGGTGACCGTATGAGCGCGGTCAGAACAGCGCCCTGCCAATCACCAGGTCTGCCACGCCGAGCGCTGCCACCACGCCGATCCACACGCCTACGGCGGGCCACGCGAACTCTCTCCAGAAGTCGCGCCAAGTTGCAACCGGCGAGCGCGTCGCGCGACGTGAGGCGACTACCCCGATCACAAACCAAAGTACCGCGCTGGCGCCCACCGCGCTGGCAAACATCGCAGTCCCAGATGTCAGCGGCCCACCGAAGGCGAGCAGTAGCGGGGCCGCGAACACGGCCAGCGCGAAGCCGGTTGCGCCACGTCCTACCGACGAGCTGCCGTGCAGCGCCAGCACGGCAGCTCCACCGATCACGGCCGCTGGCAGCAGCGCGGCAAGTGGGCCGAGGGACCGCAGTCGTGTGCGATAGGCACGCGGTCCCTGCGGCACTGGTCGATCGACGTACGGCAGCACCTGCATGACTGCAGCGTACGAGTTGCCGCGGTGCCGCGTGAGGCACCAGCTTTCGGACAAAGGGGTCGTGGTCGTGGCCGTGGTCGTGTGCGTCACGGTATGGGCCGGATCGTCGCTGCTGGCTGTCGGCTTTGCCGTCGTCGGTGCTTTGGTGGCGTGGGGGATCGAGCGATCATTTGTGCTCGCTGCCGTTTGCATCGCGCTAGCGGCAGCCGGGGCGGTGCTGAGCAATGGAGCGTGGCACGACGCTCAACCGCGTCGTCTCGGGCCGTACACGGGCTGGGCCGAGGTGGTCGGCGACCCAGCCCCGTTCGGCACTTCAGTGCGGGTGACGTTGGAGATCGATGGCGAGCGGTTCGACGCATGGGTCTATGGGTCGCCTCGCCGCCGCCTGAGCCCGCGCCAAGCGGGTGACCAGGTCTACATCTCTGGCGTGCGTGCGGCTACAACGCAGCATCCGCGCCGGGCGCAGGTGCGCCATGTGGTGGGTCGATTCACCGTCGCGTTCGTCGGTGACGTACTGGCCGGATCGCCGCTCGATCGGGCCAGCGCACGCATCCGCGGCGCACTGCGGGCCACAGCCGAGCAGTCGATGGCCGCCCCAGACGCGGCGCTGTTCAGTGGATTGGTGATCGGCGACGACGCGCGTCAGCCGCCGACGATGACGGACGCGTTCAGGAGCTCCGGGTTGAGTCACCTGACGGCGGTTTCCGGTCAGAACCTGGCGTTGCTCTTGGCGGCCGCAGCGCCGGTGCTTCGCCGGCTGCGCCCGATGCCACGGTGTTTCGTGTCGATCGGCTTGATCGCCTGGTTCATGGCTCTCACCCGCTTCGAGCCGTCGGTCCTGCGGGCCGGCGTGATGGCAATGCTGGCGGTGTCGGGCTTCGTGCTCGGCAGGCGACAAGCACCTATTCGGCTGCTGTCGATCGCGGTTGTCGTGCTGGTCCTGGTGGACCCGTTGCTGGTTTGGTCGGTCGGGTTTTGGTTGTCGGTAGGCGCCACGATGGGCGTGTGCCTCGTCGGGCCGTGGTTGGCCGAACGGCTGCCAGGACCGAGATGGCTCGCCGTCGCGCTTGGCGTCACCCTCGGCGCACAAGTCGGCGTCGTCGTGCCGAGCTTCCTGGTTTTCCACCGATTGCCGCTCGTATCGATCCCGGCGAACCTGCTCGCCGTGCCGGTGGCCGGTGCGGTGATGCTCTACGGCCTTCCGGCCGGATTGCTCGCCGCGCCGCTGCCCGCGGCAGTTTCCGCAGTGTTGATGTGGCCTGCTGCCGTGGGCACCCACTGGGTGTCGGTGGTGGCTGCCCTCGGCGCGCGAGTGGAGCCGTCGGCCGGGTGGTCGTGGGGCGGCTGGGTGATCATCGTGGCGGCCATCAGCGTTGCCGTCCGCCGCGGACCAAGGCCGTCGGGCATCGGCGAGTCACCGCCGTGATCCAACTCGACGTGTGCCAGGCTCACGACAATGGGTGTGTACCTGATCACCGGCGACGACGAATCGTTGGCCCTGAGCGCAGTCGCCGAGTTGTTGGCGCGACTCGTCGGCGACGGCGACCGATCGATGATGGTCGACGACTTCGACAGTGCCGACTACGAGATGCGCGCGGTTGTCGATGCCGCCCAGACCTCACCGTTCCTGACCGACAGGAGGGTGGTGGTAGCGCGCGACATCGGACGGTTCAACGCCGACGAAGCTGCGCCGCTGGTCGCTCTGCTCGGCAGCCTGTTGGACACAACCGAACTGGTCTTGGTGACCGGTGGCAAACGTCTGCCCAAAGTCGTCACCGACGCGTCGAAGGGGGCCGGTGTCGAGATCATCGCAACCGCTGCGCCTACAAGGGCGGCCGAGCGCTCCGGGTGGTTCGCCGATCAGGTCGCGGCCGTCGGACTGCGCCTCGATGCTCACGCGTTGCGCGATCTCGCCTCGTGGCTGGGTGAGGAGCCGGGCCGATTGGCGGGCGTGCTGGAGACTCTGTTGGCCACCTACGGAGCTGCGAGGGTCCTCAAACCAGCCGATGTAGCTCCTTTCCTCGGCGAAGCAGGGGGAGTACCGCCATGGGAGCTCACCGACGCGATCGGCAAGGGAGACACCGGAACCTCGCTGCGACTGCTGCGGCGAATGTTGCGTGGCGGCGAACGGCATCCGCTGATGGTGATGTCCACGCTGCACTCGCATTACGCGAAGTTGCTGGCGCTGGACGGCGCAGATGCTCGTGACGATGCCGCCGCCGCGGTAGCGATCGGTATCAAACCTGGGTTTCCAGCCAAGAAGCTGCTGACTCAGTACCGCAAGATGGGCGGGGCCAACGTGTCCCGCGCCATCGGGCTGCTGGCCCAAGCCGACCTCGACCTACGTGGCGCGAAAGACTGGCCAGAGGAGTTGGTGATGGAGGTGCTCGTCGCCCGCCTCAGCCGCCTGTAGGCGGGGAAGCCGGCCAATTGGCCTCGATCAGCCCGCTAGATCAGGAGGTGGGGGTTTCGGTAGCCGTGGCGGCGTTGATCGACTTCATCAGGCGGCTCTTGCGTCGAGCCGCCTGGTTCCTGTGGATCACGCCCTTGGAGGCGGCCATGTCGAAACGCTTCACCGCCAGGCGCAATGCCTCATCGCCGCCATCCGCACCCGCGGTTTGCACGGCGTTCTTGGCGCGAGTCTTCAACTCGCTACGCAGCGCCTTGTTGCGTGCGGCGCGCTTGGCATCGGTGAGGATGCGCTTCTTCTGGCTCTTGATGTTCGCCACGATGACCCTTTTCGACGATGAGAAACTGCTGCACGGATGCGATGTGCCCCGAAGTGCAGCCGACACGTGCGGACACATGGCGGAAGATGGCGCTTCAGGACGGCCCGGGAACGCTACCAGCTCATTCGTTGGCGATCAACGCTCGGGCGCCATCCAGGTAGCCTCAAACGACTCGCCATGGATCTCGACCGCATACGCAACTTTTCGATCATCGCTCACATAGACCACGGCAAGAGCACGCTCAGCGACCGCATCTTGGAGATGACCCATGCCGTCGAGGCCCGCGACATGCGCTCGCAGTACCTCGACACCATGGATCTGGAGCGAGAGCGTGGAATTACCATCAAGGCCCAGAACGTGCGGGTCGAGTGGAAGGGATACACCCTGCACTTGATCGACACGCCAGGGCACGTCGACTTCGGTTACGAGGTCAGTCGCAGCCTGGCGGCTTGCGAGGGCGTGGTG
>JBDSMK010000279.1:0-3434 GCA_039915905.1 Ilumatobacteraceae bacterium | reverse complement strand
TCGGCTTCCTCAAGCTGGTCGACCGCAACGATTTGCCAGAAGACTTTGTGTCGTGGATCGAACGCTGGAAGACACGCTCGGGGACCGTAAAGGTCAATCTCGCACTAGACCGTCTCCCGACGTTCACCAGCCATCCGGATTTCTCGCCAGACGTGCACGGCGGCACGATCGTGATGGCCCAGTCGCTGGACATCGTGGAACGGGCATTCCAAGATGCGGTAGGTGGGCAGGCTGCCGCCCACCCGTTTGCCGACATCTGCATTCCCAGCGTCTTCGACCCGACGTTGGCGCCTGAGGGCAAGCACGTGATGAGCATGTTCACCCAATGGGTTCCGTGCGAATGGGCCGACGAGCCGCACCACGAGGACCTGAACGCATATGCCGACCGGTTGATCGCCGACGTCGAACGGATTGCTCCCGGCTTCACCGATTCGATCATCGATCGCCAGTTGATCGGGCCGTATGAGATGGAGCACAAATATGGGCTGATCGGCGGGAACATCTTCCACGGTGAGCTATCTGCCGGGCAGTTGTTCCACATGCGTCCGGCACCAGGCTGGACCGACTTCCGCACCCCGATCGAGGGGCTGTACCACGCCAGCTCTGCCACTCACGGTGGGGGAGGGGTGACCGGCATCCCCGGCCTCAACGTGGTCAACGCGATTCGCGCCGACGAACGCCGGCCCAGTCGTGTCGCCAACCGCCTGGCCGGGCGTGTCAGAGCGCTGCGGCGCCGCTGAGCGGCTTCGACCCTGCGGTGACGGCACCCAGGAGCCGACCGCGGGTAGCGTCGGGACTCGATGTCGGATCCGCTGCTCGTACCGCCGACAGCGTCGCGCCCCGATCCACGGGAGCGACGGGACCTGCGTGAGCCAACCCCTCGCCGACGGGAACGTGCGCAGGATGTTCGTGGTGGTAGCCACACGGTGGCTCAACGGCTGGTTCTAGCGGTCAATCTGGTGGTGATCATTGCCTGCTTCGTCGCGGCCGGGGGACTGTTGCTCGGCAAGCGCGTGCGTGAAGGGTTGACAGCGGCGCCCCAGGCCACGTTGCGCTACTCGAACGGGATCGCGGTGAACTCAGATGGCGTATTCGTCGGCGACCCCAACGCAACGTTCCCCGTAGCCGACGCAGCGGCGCAGAACTTCCTGCTCCTAGGCGATGACAGCCACGCGTGCGTGGATCCCAGCTCGCAGTGGGCAGGCGCCGCCGATCCGACGCGAGACAACAACAGCCAGCGCAGCGACACGATCATGGTGGTTCGCATCGATCCGAGCTCACGCCGTGCCGCGGTGCTGTCGTTTCCTCGAGACCTGTGGGTCAAGATCCCAAACAATGGCAAGGCACGGATCAACAGCGCATATCGTCAGGGCGACTATTCGCTGATGGCCCAGACGCTGTTCAACAACTTCGGCGTCAAGGTGGATCACTACCTGCAGATCGACTTCTGCACGTTCAAGACAGTCGTCGATGCGGTCGGCGGAGTGAAGGTGCCGTTCCAGTATCCGGCTCGCGACACGCACATCAACTTGAACATCACGGCCGCCGGTTGCCACACGTTCACCGGCGACGAGGCACTGGCCTACGTGCGCTCGCGCTACTACGAGTACCTCGACAGCGACGGCAAGTGGAAGAGCGACAACGCCTACGACCTCGGGCGAATCTCACGCCAGCAGGACTTCTTGAGGCGAATACTCCAGGCTGCGACGAACAAGGGTGTGTTCAACGCCTCTGTGGCAAAGGGCTTGTTGAAGGCGTTGACGAAGTACGTGGTGGTCGACCAGAACTTGACGATCGACGAGATGCTGCAGTTCGTCGGTGTCCTACACGATGTCCAGCCTTCAGGAATCCCCACATATCAGATCGAGGTAACGAGGTTGTTGTTGCCAGGCAACGACGTGCTCCAGGCGCACATCGACGGGTCGAGGATGAAGGCGATCCTCGACATCTTCCGTGGACGGACGCCGCTGGCCCAGGCTCCTGATCAGGTTGCCGCGGCAGCGACTGTCGGCTCTGCGACCACGGGATCTCCGGCAGTCGGCCTGCGTGCGACCACCAGCACCGTTGATCCGCCCTCGACGCCTAGCGATCCGACCCAGGGCAACAGCGGCATCGTGCCGCCCGACATCGCCTGCTGACGGTTTCAGTTACCGGTGGTGTGCCCCAGGACAAGCCCCACCGGAATGCTGAGCAGGATGATCAGCACGGTGATCCGGAACATCTGCCGCGCCCACCCGGCATGGCCGCCGCGTGCCGTGTAGACGAACAACGCCAAGGCGATCATCAGTAGTGCGCCACCCACGTCAGTGAGTAGCGACGTTGTCAGCAAAGTTCCAACGATCACGGCGACATTCCCACCGTTCCAGGCAATGAGCTCGCCGGTCACAGTCACTTTCGAGGGCGTTTTGATCGACAGCGCTGCTTGTCCGAGACCAAGTGCTACCTGCGCCACACCTGCGACGAGCACCAGATATGCGACGACCCAGGAGGCATGCTGCGACCTGTTATATGCGGTAGCCGCCGAGGTCACCCCGCCCGCCACGATGCACGTCGACCCGAGGATCAAGAAGGGGAGCGCGATGCTCCAACGCTCCTCCAACTTCGACGGTTCGGCGCTCATTGCCGTGCCGGACTACACAGCCCCGGACTACACAGCCCCGGACTACACAGCCCAGGACTAGACAAGCTTGGAATGCATCTCAGGCATGAGTTGCCGACGGATGGTCGTGCAAGGCAGTCAATGCAATTGCCGAATGAGCGAATGCTCCGCCGGCGCGCATTTCTGCGGCAACCCAAATGGCTTCCATGATCTCCTGCGGCGTTGCACCTTTGCGCTCGGCGACCTTGGTGTGACCAGCAATGCAATACGGGCACTGGGTCACGTGCGCCACGGCCACGGCGATCAGCTGCTTCGTCTTCTCTGGTAAGGCGCCTTCGGCAAAGACCGCCTTGCTGAAATTCTCGAATGCTTCGTGCACTCCGGGTGCTAGTTCCTTGCGGAGCTTGCCTATCTCCGGAGAGTTCTGCGGATAGATATCAGTTGACATCTTGACTCCTTCTACAACTGTCACCTTATCCCGGGCAAGCCGCGGTGGGGTAGGGAGGCCGACGCAGTGGTATGCGGAGTGCTCTTAACTCGCAGCCAGATCATCGAGCAGCCGCGCCAGCGAGGAGAGCTGGGCGCGCCACAATTGACCGCCAACCGAGAGGCGGGCCGCTCCGAGACTGGTCGCCTCGGCGATGCTCGGGAACGGCCGATCTTCGCCGACGCGGCACATCAGGTTGACGTTGGCGTCGGCCACCCCGGTTATGAACGCCGAGATCGCGTCAAGGTCGGTGAGCAAGATCGGGTACACGCAGTCCGCTCCAGCGTCGACGTAACGCCTGGCACGTTCGACTGCGTCGGGTACTCCAGCACGTTGCGCCACCGGGTC